>DASWQX010001301.1:0-8994 GCA_036403495.1 Thermoanaerobaculia bacterium | reverse complement strand
CGAGATGCACGGTGGCCAAGTGGAGGCGGTGAGCCAAGGCGCAGGCCAGGGGAGCGAGTTCGTCGTCCGCCTCCCCCTGTTGGCCGAGGACCGCCGGGCGGCCGCTTTCCGCCGCCAGACGCAGCCGCGTCCCGTCGTCCGCCGGGCGGCAGAGTCGGCGGCCGGAGTCCACATCCTGATCGTGGAGGACAACGAGGACGGCCGCGAGTCGCTGCGCGAGCTGCTCGAGCTCTGGGGACACCAGGTGTCGGTGGCGGGCAACGGCCCGGAGGGGGTGGAAATGGCCTTTTCCATCCGCCCCGAGGTGGCGCTGATCGACATCGGCCTGCCGGGGCTCGACGGCAACGAGGTGGCCCGCCGCATCCGCGAGCTCCTCGGCGGCGAGGAGATCGCGCTGATCGCGATGACCGGCTACGGCCAGCCGGAGGACCGCCGCCGCGCGCTCCAGGCCGGCTTCGACCGCTACCTGGTCAAGCCGGTCGACCCCGCCGAGCTCTCGCGGCTGCTGGGAGAGAACCGGGGCGAGGCTCGAGCGGCTTCGTGAAGGGGAAACACGGACACACGGACGAGCATGGACGAACACGGACCGGGGGGAAAGCGCGTTCGTCCGTGTCGGTCTGTGATCGTCCGTGTAAGTCCGTGTGTCCGTGTTCTTCACACCGTGAACGCCTGCAGCCGAGCCAAGGTCACCAATACGAGCGGCAACAAATTCGTGTTGATGATGTCGTGAACGCTGGCGCCGACGCTGTAGCCGTCGCGCAGGTCGAAGGCCTCCAGCGCCAGCGAGACCAGGAAGCCGGGGATCAGCGCCTGGTAGGACGACAGCCGGCGGCGGAAGACGACCAGCGCCACCAGCAGGCAGAGGAAGCCGATGTAGAGGTGGATGGCGTCCTTGGTCAGCGGCAGGACGGCGAGCCACCAGAGCTTGAAGAGCTGATAGGTGGACTTCATGGGGTGCGCCCCGCCTCCCTACAGCCGCCGGTGGCTCGCCACCGGGATCGCTTGGCGGACCCGGGCGACGCGATCGAGATCGATCTCGGCGAGAGCGATGCCGGGGCCGTCGGAGGCGGTGGCGACCGGGATCCCCCAGGGATCGACGATCATCGCGTGCCCCCAGGTGTGGGCGAGGCCGCCGTCGTCGTGCCGGCCGTGCTGCGCCGGGGCGATCACCCAGCACTGAGTCTCGATGGCGCGGGCGCGCACCAGTGGCTCCCAGTGGTCCTTGCCCGTCGCCAGGGTGAAGGCCGAGGGGATCATGATGATCTCCGCTCCCTCGTCCACCAGCCGGCGGTAGAGCTCGCCGAAGCGCAGGTCGTAGCAGATCGACAGGCCGAAGCGGCCGAGCGGCGTCGCGATCACCGCCGTCCCCTCCCCCGCCTTGCAGGTGGCCGACTCGGCGAAGCGCACGCCGTCCGGCACGTCGACGTCGAAGAGGTGGATCTTGCGGTAGGTGCCGAGGATCTCCCCTTCGGGCGAGAAGAAGACGCTGGTGTTGTAGCAGCGATCCGCCTCGTCGCTCGCCTCGTTGAACGAGCCGAGCAGGAGGTGGATGCCGAGGCGCCGGGCGAGCTCGGCGAAGCGGGTGCCGGTCCTGCCGTCGAGCGGCTCGGCACGCCGCACCTTCTCGGCATGCGGCCCGAGGTAGTTGGTATTCTCGGGGGTGGCGACGAAACGGGCGCCGTGGGAGGCGGCGCGCTCGATCAGCGCGCGGGCGCTCTCCCAGTTGGCCTCCGCGTCGGAGGTGGACGTGAGCTGGATGGCGGCGGCGAGAAACATAGGGGCTTTTTGTAGCATACTCCTGACGGGCTCGTGACCCCCGCGTCACGCGGCGGTGCGATCCTGACGGCGGAAGGTCAGAACCGCTTGCAGACACTCAACCTCACCCTCGACGCCCTGGCGGCGGCCTCGCTCCTGATCACCCTGCTGGTGACCGGTGGCGCGATCCTGTTCCTCGCCCGCCGGCGTCCCGCGAGCGCCGCGGCGGATGCGGCGGACGAGGCGCTGCCGCCGATCTCGATCCTCAAGCCGCTCAAGGGGCTCGACGAGGGGCTCTACGAGAACCTGGCCTCGCTCGCCGCGCAGGACTATCCCGCCTTCGAGCTGGTGCTGGGGACCGAGGACCCGCGCGATCCCGCCCTCGCCGTGGCCGAGCGCCTGCGCCGCGACTTCCCCCGCGTGCCGATCACCCTCGTGCGCGGCGCCCCGCCGCTCGGCTACAACCCGAAGGTGACCAACCTGGCGGCGATCGCCCCGTGCGCCCGCCATGAGCACCTGCTGATCTCCGACTCCAACGTGCGGGCCCGCCCCGGCTACCTGCGCGCGCTGGCCGCCGAGCTGGACGGCGGGCGGATCGGCCTGGTGTCCAATGTCTTCGCCGGCACCGGCGAGAGGAGCCTCGGGGCCCGCTTCGACAACCTGCACCTCAACTCCTTCGTGGCCGGAGCGGTCTGCTCCGCCCAGCTCCTCGGCCAGCCCTGCGTGGTCGGCAAGTCGATGCTCTTCCGCCGCGCCGACCTGACGGCGCTGGGCGGCTGGGAAGCGGTCAAGGACGTGCTGGCCGAGGACTACCTGCTGGGGCAGAAGTTCCACTGCGCGGGGCTCGGGGTAGCGCTCTCCGCCCACGTCCTGCCGGTGGTGCAGGAGCGGCGGACGGTGGCCAAGTTCTTCGAGCGCCACCTGCGCTGGTCGCAGATGCGGCGCCGGATCTCGCCGGCCTACTTCGGCGAGCCGCTGCTCAACCCGGTCCCCCTCCTGCTCGCCGCGGCGATCGCCGGCGGCGGACCGCGCGCGTTCGTTGCCGCCGCGGGCATCGCCGCCAAGGTCGCGGCCGACGCGCTGCTCGCCCGCCGGCTGCGCGGCGCGCCCCTGCCGCTCCTCTCCCTGCTGGCGATTCCGGTCAAGGACGTGCTGGTCGCGGGCATCTGGGCCGTGGGCGTCTTCCGGCGGACGATCTGCTGGCGCGGCAACCTCCTGAGGGTGGGTCCGGGGAGCTCGCTCACCCTGTTCCGCGCCGCCGAGCCGGCGCAGGAGCTGGCGGAGGAGGTCGCGTGATCCCGCTCCGCGGCGAGACCGTCTGGCAGCGGGTGGTCTCGATCGACGAGCGGCTGCTCCTCTCCGTGCGGCGCTGGGAGTCGCGCCTGATGACCCGGCTGATGCGCACCCTCACCCATCTCGGGGACGCGGCGAGCTGGCTGGTGCTGGGACTGGCGCTCGGCTTCTCGGGCGCCGCGGGAGAGCGCGACTGCGCCCTGCTCGGCACGGCGGCCGGGCTCGCCCTGCTGATCGCCCAGCCGCTCAAGCGGCTCTGCTGCCGCAAGCGGCCGAGCAGCGGCATCCGCGGTTTCGCCGCCCTCGCCGAGAACCCCGACGTCTTCTCCTTCCCCTCCGGGCACACCGCCGTGGCCTTCGCCGTGGCGGCGGCCTTCGCCGGCCAGTCCGGGCCGCTCGCCGCGCTCGCCCTGGCGCTCGCCGTGGGCATCGCCATCTCGCGCGTCTACCTCGGGGCCCACTACCCGCTGGACGTCGCCGCCGGCGTGCTGGTGGGCACACTCGCCGGGATCGCTGCCAGGCTCCTCGTCCTCGAGTTTCCGCTGCTGAAGCTGGCGGGGTACGCGACGCTCGCGGCCGGTCTCCCGAACGCCTGGATCTTCTGACGGTTTGAGCGTCGCCCGCCTTCCCGACCCGGCCCCCAAGCCGGTCGTCGCCTCGGTCGAGATGGGCTACGGCCACCTGCGCGCCGCCCACGCCCTGGCCTCCGAGATCGGCACCGGCATCCTCCACGTCGACCGGCCGCCGCTGGTGGCCGCCGACGAGCTGCGCCTCTGGCGCGCCTCCCGCCGCGCCTACGAGATCACCTCGCGGGCTTCGCAGCTCCCGGTGGTGGGGGCGCCCCTCAAGTCGCTCCTCGACTCGCTCACCGACATCCCCCATCTCCACCCGCAGCGGGACCTCTCGGCGCCCAACTTCCAGGTGCGCTCGCTCCACCGGCTGATCGGCAAGGGTCTGGGGCGCGGCCTGGTCGAGCTGATGCGCGCCACCGACGCGCCCGTGATCACCACCTTCTTCGCGCCCGCCCTCTGCGCCGACCACCGCGGCTGCGAGCGGATCTACTGCGTGGTGACCGACGTCGACATCAACCGCACCTGGGTACCGCTCGAGCCGCGGCGAACGAAGATCTGCTACCTGACCCCGAGCTACAGGGCCGTCCACCGGCTACGCGCCTACGGCGTCCCTCGCGAACAGATCGATTTCACCGGCTTCCCTCTACCGGGCGACCTGCTGGGAGGACCGGACCTCAGCGTCCTGCGCCGCAACCTCGCCGGACGCCTGGTGCGGCTCGACCGCAAGGGGGTCTTCCGCGACCAGGCGCGCGGCGAGATCCATCACTTCCTGGGCGAGCTGCCGGCCGATCAGGAGGGGCGGCCGCCGCTGCTCACCTACACGGTCGGCGGGGCGGGGGCGCAGGCCGACCTCGCCCGCCCGCTGCTCAAGGGGGTGCGCCGGCTGGTCGAGGAGGGGCGGCTGCGCGTCTGCCTGGCCGCCGGCGTGCGGGCGGAGGTCGCCGCGAGGTTCCACGAGTGGGTGCGCGAGGCCGGGCTCGCGGATCGCCTCGGCAACGGCGTGGACGTCTTCCTCGCCGCCGGCCTCGAAGAATACTTCCCCCGCTTCAACGAGATCCTGGCCGGTACCGACGTGCTCTGGACCAAGCCGAGCGAGATGACCTTCTTCTCGGCCCTCGGGCTGCCGCTGATCCTCTCCACGCCGGTCGGCGTCCACGAGCGCTACAACCGCCGCTGGGCGATCGAGAACGGCCCGGGGTTGAAGCAGCGCGACGCCCTCCACGCCGAGTACTGGCTGCGCGAGTGGCTCAACGAAGGGACCCTGGCGGCGGCGGCCTGGTACGGCTTCCTGCGAATGCCGAAGTTCGGGCTGTACCAGATCTTGGAGCGGGTGGGGCGGGGATGAGGATCAGAGCGCGATGAAAATCTGACTTACGATCCCTTCACGAGGGGATCGATGAGATCTTCAGGAATCCGATTTCTCTCGATGTGGCCGTTGATCTCGGCTTGATGGTCGCTGTAATAGCTGAGGGTGTCGAAAACCTGCGCGAGGTTGAGGTGGGGGAGCCGCCCGGGGATCGCCTCCGGAGGCACTCCCTGGCGCCAGATCTCGACCACGGCCCGGACCGGCGTGCGAGTACCCTCGACGATGGGTTCGCCTCCCAGGATGTGTGGATCCGAGACGATATAGCGGTGCTGCGGTACGCGCAGGCTTTGAGCCATAGCCTGGATTCTACCCCACGATCCTCCCCACCACCCCCTCCTCGTTAATCGCCGTCAGCTCAACCTCGCTGAACCGGTTCCTTAAGGCCGCGCCTTCCTCGCAAAGCACTCGCAGGTAGTTGTCGGTCAGCCCCTGGCCCATGCCGTCCTTCGGCCTCTCCCAGAGCACGGTCTGGCGAGTACCAAGATGCGCGCGCTTGAACTCCCGTTCCGCGCGGTCCGCGACGGCGAGCATCCTCGCCATCCGCGCCTTCTTCTCGCCGGGCTCGACGTGATCGGGCATCCCCTCGGCCGTGGTGCCCGGGCGAGCGGAGTAGGGGAAGACGTGGATCTTGGCGAAAGCGGCGGCTTCGACCGTGGCCAGGCTCTCGGCGAACTCCCCGTCCGTCTCGCCGGGGAAGCCCACGATCACGTCGGTGGTGACGGCCACGCCCGGGACGGCGGCGCGGACGCTGTCGAGCAGCGAAAGGTAGCTCTCGGCCGTGTAGGGACGGCGCATGCGGCGCAGGGTCGCGGTCGCGCCGCTCTGGAGAGAGAGATGGAGATGACGGCAGAGACGGTGATCCGCCCAGAGATCGAGCAGCCGTTCGTCGAGGTCCCACGGCGCGATCGAGGTCAGGCGCAGGCGGGGGACGTCCGTCTCGGCGAGGATCGTCCGCACCAGATCGACGAGGCGGCCTCCCTCCGATCGCCAGGCGGAGATCTGGACGCCGGTGATCACGATCTCCCGGTACCCCCGGCCGACCAGTTCCCGGATCTCCGCCACGACATCTGCCGCCGGACGGCTGCGCTGCGCCCCGCGGGTGAAGGGGATGATGCAGAAGGAGCAGCGCATGTTGCAGCCGTCCTCCACCTTGACCAGGGCGCGGGTGGGGCCGGCGGGCGGCCGCGAGCAGGGGACGGCTGCGGCGGCAGTCTCGGGGAAGGCGGCGAGGACCCTCTCGACCAACTCGCCCTTCTCGCTGTTGGGGATGACGAGGTCGACCCCGGCGAGGCCGGCGGCCTCCGCGGGGGAGCCGGTCGCGTAGCAGCCGGTCAGCACCGTACGCATGGGCCGACCGGAGCGCCGCGCCCTCCCCGCCGCCTTGCGCGACTCCCGCGCCGCGACGTGGGTCACCGTGCAGGAGTTCACGATGTGGACGTCGGCCTCGGCGAGCGATCCCACCACCTCGTGGCCGGCGGCCTCGAAGTCCCGCCCCAGGCGCTCGATCTCGGCCTGGTTCAGCTTGCAGCCGAGGTTGGTGAAGTGGACGCGCATTGGCGGGAAGATCATACCCGCGACATCGGTTACTCTTCATCGTCGAGGGTCCGCCCTGATGACTGCCCCCAAGCTCGCGCTCCTCCCATTCGCCGCCCTGCTCCTTTCGGGGCCGAGCCTCGCCTGGGGCGCGGCGAGCGAGTGGTCGACCAACCCACAGTCGAGCGTGCGGCTGATCACCCCCTGGCTGACCGCTCCCCGCAGCGGCGAGGTCATCCTCGGCCTCCAGTTCCGCCTCTCGCCCGGCTGGCACGTTTACTGGAAGAATAGTGGCGACGCCGGCTTCCCCCCCACCGCGACCTTCCAGCCGGCCGCGCTCCTCGGCACCCCCGAGATCCTCTGGCCCACGCCGAGCCGCTTCGACCTCCCGGGAGGACTGGTGGCGTTCGGCTACGAGGGCGAGGTGGTCTACCCGGTGCGGGCGGAGATCAAGCCGGCCACGGCGGCCCCGCAGGACTCCTTCCACATCACCGCGGACCTCGACTACCTGGTCTGCCAGATCGACTGCGTGCCGTTCCGCTACACGTTGGCGCTCGATCAGCCGGTGGGGGACAAGCCGGTGGCCGATCCGGCGACGGTGACGACCCTGCAGTCGTGGGTCGAACGGCTGCCGCGGATCGTCCGCGAGGTGCCGGGAGTGCGCACCGGCGCGGTGCTCGACGCCAGCCGCCCGAGCGCCTTCGACCTCGAGGTCCGGGTCCTGGGCGCCACCGCGACGGCGGGCAGGACCGACCTTTTCCTGGAAAGCCACGACACCTTCGACGCCGGCCGGCCGCGGATGAAGCCGGTCGCGGGGGGCGTGGTCTTCCACGTCCCGATGAAGCCGAAGGAGGCCAACCGGGCGCTCCCGGCGAAGACCTCGATCGCCTGGACGGTCTCCAACCTGACGGCGAAGGACGGCAAGCCCTTCAGCCTGGAGGCGCGGCGGGAGATCCAGGTGTGGACGGACGCCGGCGGCGCGCGGCCGGACCCGATGCGCGAGGTGTCCCCCTCTTCCACACGCGGTACGACGGGTTTCCCGCGGCTGCTGCTCTGGGCCTTCCTCGGCGGCGCGCTGATGAACCTCGCGCCGGCCGTGCTGGCCCTCCTCGCAGGCGAGGTCCTGGCGCTGCGGGCTCCCGGGTCCGGAGCGCGCGAGGGGGCGGCGGCGGTGGTGACCGGCGTGGTCGGCGGCTGCTGGGCGGTGGCCGGCTTCGCGCTCCTGGCCCGCCGGGAGGGCTGGGCGGCGGACTGGGCGGCGCTGCTCCGGGAGCCCGCCGTGGGCGCTCTGTTCGTGGTCGCCGCCGCGGCGTTCGCCCTCAACCTGTGGGGGCTGCTGGAGATCCCCCTGGCGCCGGCCGGCGCGGCCGGCGCCACTCGCGCGGATACCGGCCGCCATCTCCTGGCCGGCCTCTTCGCGGTGCCGCTGGCGCTCGCCTGGCCGGTGCCGCTGCTCCGCGAGCCCATCGCTTTCGCCTTCGCGCGCGATCCGGCGGCGGTGTGCGCTGTCTTCGCGGTGATCGGCTTCGGCCTCGCCCTGCCCTACCTGCTCCTCACCCTGGCGCCCTTGAGGGCCCGCGCGGCGGCGCCCTGGCTGCCGCGATTGCGCGAGGGGCTCGGCTTCCTGGCCGGAGGGAGCGCGCTCTGGCTCCTCTACCGGCTCTCCCGCGAGGTGAGCCCGGAAGGGCTGGCCACGATCGAGCTCGCCTTGCTCGCCATGGGCCTCTTCGCCTGGCTGCGGGCCCGGCAGGGCACCGGCTGGCCGGCGCGCCTCGTTCTCATCCTCGCCCTCGCGGCCTGCGCCGCCGGCGCCCTCTGGCTGGCGGACCACAACCGATCGATCCCCAGAGTCGCGGCCACGGCCGATCTCACGACCCGCCAACACACCTCAGGAGGTTGACATGCGCAGCAACGGAAAGATCCTGCGGACGACGTTCCTCTCGCTCGCCGCCTTGGCGGTCGCGGCGCTCCCGGCGCTCGCCGGCGCCACGGTCGGCGACCCCGCTCCCGCCTTCACGCTCAAGGGGGTGGACGGCCAGACCCGGTCGCTCGCCGACTACAAGGGGAAGGTCGTGGTGCTCGAGTGGATCAACCCCAACTGCCCGGTCTCCAACCGCCACGCGCGGGAGAAGACGATGACCGAGCTCGTCAAGCAGCACGGCGAGGTCGTCTGGCTCGGCATCAACAGCACCAGCCCGAGCAGCGGCGATTTCGTGAAGCCCGCCGACCACATGGCCTACGACCGGAAGTTCGGCATCACCTATCCGGTGCTCTACGACGAGAGCGGGCAGGTGGGCCACGCCTATGGGGCGAAGACCACGCCGCACATGTTCATCGTCGGCGCGGACGGCAAGGTGGCCTACAACGGCGCGATCGACGACGACCCGCCGGGGCGCAAGGCCAAGGCCGACCGCCTGAACTACGTCGGCCACGGCCTCGACGCCGAAAAGAAGGGCGCCACGCCCGACCCGGCAT
>DASWQX010001300.1:0-3705 GCA_036403495.1 Thermoanaerobaculia bacterium | reverse complement strand
AAGGTGCTGACCAGCGACTGGCTGTCGGAGAGCTTCCAGGTGAGCTTGGCGGCGGCCAGGTCGCGCTTGCTCTTCGGCTGCACGACGTTGCCGGCCAGGGGGCCTCCCGGGAGGGTGGTCTTGTCGGTGTTGTCCACCCGGTCGTAGGCGCCGAAGAACCAGAGCTTGTCGCGCAGCAGGAAGCCGCCGACGTCGATCCCGTAGTCCTCGCGGGTGTAGCCGGCCGCGGTGCCGCCGGTCGAGACCACCGGCTTGGCGTTGCTCTGCAACGAGTCGTTGTCGTGGTAGCCGAAGAGGTCACCGTGGAAGTCGTTGCCGCCCGACTTGGTGATGACGTTGACGACGCCGCCGGTCGAGCGCCCATACTCGGCCTGGTAGCCGCCGGTCTTGACGTCCACGGCCTGGATGAACTCGAAGTTAAGCTCCGTGCCCTGCGCGCCGTACTCGGCGCCGGTCGTGTTGACGCCATCGATGAGGTAGGAGTTCTCCGAGCCGGTCGAGCCATAGACAGTGATCGACGGCTGCGGCGTGGCTTCCGCGTTGGCGTCCGAGGAGACGCCCGGGGTGATCTGCACGACCGAGGAGTAGTTGCGGCCGGTCGGCAAGGTCTCGATCGCGCGGGTGTCGAGGTTGACCCCCACGGTGGTGCTCGTGGTGTCGATCACCGGCACGTCGCCGGTGACGGTGATCTCCTGCGTGAGGGCGGCCCGCAGGGTAGTGCTCAAAGTGGTGTTCTGATCCAGGCCGACGTGCACCTCCTGGCGGGACTCCTTGGCGAACCCGTCCAGCACGAACGAGACCGTGTAGTCCCCGGGGGGGAGCAGGTTGAGCCGGTAGGCGCCGGAGCCGTCCGTCACCGCCGTGCTCGTGCCCTGGAGAGCGGGGCTCCTCGCTTCGACGGTGACGCCGGGCAGCGTGCCCCCGCCCTCGTCGGTCACCCGGCCCACGATGGTGCCGGTCGTCTGCGCGGCGGCCATGGCCGCCGCGGTGAGAAGGAGAACAGCGGACAGCAGCCAACGTCGCAACGCGGTCATCGCGACCTCCTTAGGCGAGAACCTGAATTTTCCAGGAATCTACCACAACCCCGCAGGGCCAGGGTTCGGTATATCCTCAGTGTCATGAATCCTCTGTCGCCTGAAGTCTGGAACCGTGGCCTGCCCTATTCGTCCTACCGCCGGACCATCCGCCGCAACGGCAGAACCTTCGACGAGGTCTTCCGTGAGCCGACCCGTACTCCTGAAGACATGGAAGTCCTGCGCAAGCTCCCGCCGCTGCGGGTGGTGGCGATCGGCGAGGACTGGTGCCCCGACGTCTACCACACGCTCCCCACCTGGGTGCGCATCGCCGACGAGCTCCCGGGCTGGGAGCTGCGGGTCTTCCCGCTCGACCAGAACGCCGAGCTGATGAGCCACTTCCTCTGGCTGGGCGAGGCGAAGCGGATCCCGGTCTACGCCTTCTATGACGAGGACGACCGGCTGCAGGCCTGGTGGTCCGGGCGCAGCGCCGTGGCCCAGCGCGCCTTCGACGAGGCGCTAGCCGGCCGCGCCTTCGCCTCCCTCCCGCCCGAGGAGCGGAAGCAGATCAGCGAGAGCACCGAGGAGTCCTACCGCCGCGAGTTCCGCCGCGCCAACCTCGACGAGATGCTGGCGCAGTTGCGGGCGTTCTTCCATCTGGGGTGAGCCTCTGAGGGGAGTCGAGATATGTCCCAGGCAGTTGTACTAAAAGACTACAGGATCGAGATCCCCGAGGAGATACGGCGTGAGATCTCCCTGTCGACTGGACAGAAAGTCCACATCTTTGCCAGGAACGGCGTGATTACGATGGTGCCGGATCAGCCTCTCTCGGCCCTCCGCGGGTTCCTCAAAGGGATGAATGTAGAAGGGGTGAGAGAGAAAGAGGACCGCCTTTGACGGTGGTCGACTCGTCGGGTTGGTTGGAGTTCTTTACGGACGGCCCTCTCGCCGAAAAGTACGCTTCCTACCTCAGCGATCTGCCGCAGATCCTGACACCCGCCGTTGTCCTCTACGAGGTCTATAAGAAGATCCGTAGGGAGCGCGGGGAAGAGGATGCGCTGCTCGCCGCCGCTCAAATAAGGAAGACGCAGATCGTAGAGCTGACGGACACGATCGCCATGCGGGCGGCCGAGTTGAGTCTCGAGCTTCATCTGGCGATGGCGGATGCCATGGTCTATGCGACGGCCGCGATTCACGGCGTTCTCCTGGTCACCAGCGATGGCGACTTTGCGCCGGGTTCCATACCCCTGCCAGGGGTCATCTACTTCGAGAAGCGCGCTCAGGCCTGATTGGCACAAAGAACCTCTTAGCCCTCTGAAACCCTCCCGCCGCCCGGCCGTAGTGAGGCTGGGAGGCTCATCCATGGAACGCTCGCTGTCCAACCCGCACGCTCAGGCCCCGCCGCGCTCGCCGGAGGGGTTCAGCTTCCGGCGGCTCGGCCTGGTCGCCGGCCTCGACCTCAAGGAAAGCCTCCGCCGGCCGCTGTTCCTGATCTTTGCGCTGTTCATGGTGCTGAACGGCTGGTGGATGTCGCGCGGCTCCTGGGTCTTCCGGTCGATCAACACCTCGCTGGGGGGCAACAAGGCCTGGGTCGACTCTGAGTTCCAGACCGCCTACGTCTACGGTCTGATCAGCTTCTTCATGATCTCGTTCCTGGTCGCCATCGCGTCCGGCATGCCGCTGATCCGCGACGCCGAGCACAAGATCGGCGACCTGCTGCACTCGACGCCCCTGCGGCCCGGCGAGTATGTCTGGGGGAAGTTCCTCGCCGCCCTGCTCGCCAGCTTCGCGGTCGTGCTGGTGCTGCCGTTGAGCACGGGGCTGCTCAGCCATCTCCTGCCGGACGCCGGCAGCCCCGAGATCTACGGACCGTTCCACCTCATCTCCTACGTGCGGCCGACCCTGGTCTTCCTGCTGCCGGCGGTGGTCTTCACGGCGGGGGTGACCTTCGCCCTCGGCCGCTGGACGGGCCGGCCGATCCTGGTCTTCCTCTTCCCGGTGATCGTCTTCCTGATCTGCAACGGCTTCCTGTGGGGCGTGTATCCCCCACGAATCAGCTCGGGACTGTCGGACGTCCTGCGCTATATCGATCCCTCGGGCTTCCGCTGGCTCAAGGAGAGCTGGCTGCTGGTGGACCGCGGGATCGCCTTCTACAACACCCGGCCGATGACCTTCGACACGCCCTTCCTGCTGAGCCGGGCCGGTTTCGTCGTCCTCGGGCTGCTGTTCGTGGACCTCTCGCGGCGCCACTTCAGCGGCCGTCTGCGCCGGCCGGCCCGCTCGCGGATCACCGAGACGGCGCCCGCCGCTCCGGCCCTCCCGGGGACCCGGCCCCTCTCGGCGCTGGCGATGGCCTCGCGTCCGCCCGGCTTTCTCGCCGGCACTCTCGCCGTGGCCCGCTTCGAGCTCCAGGAGCTGCGCTCCCAGCCCGGCCTGTACATCTTCATCCCGTTCATCCTGGTGTTCCTCCGCACCCTCTACAAGGATGCCCGGGATCCCTTCCTCAACAGCGCCATCCTATGGACCCCGGGTATCGCGGCGATGGAGGCGGCGGCCTACCTGACCGTGGCGCTGGGGCTGCTCTTCCTGTTCTATACGGTCGAGTCGCTGGAGCGCGAGGCTTCCACGGGGACCGCGCCGGTCTTCCACGCGACGCCTGTCCGCACGGGATCGGTGGTCGCCGGCAAGGTGC
>DASWQX010001299.1:0-6309 GCA_036403495.1 Thermoanaerobaculia bacterium | reverse complement strand
CTCCACGGCCTCGCGCTCTGGATCTGGCACCTGCCGGGCCTCTATCAGGCGACGCTCGACGACGACCTCATCCACGCCCTCCAGCACCTGAGCTTCTTCGGCACCGCCACCCTCTTCTGGTGGGCGCTGATCCACGGCCGGTTCGGCCGGCTGGGCTATGGGGCGGCCGTGCTCTACGTCTTCGCCACCTCGCTGCACAGCGGCATCCTGGGCGCCCTCCTGACCTTCGCCCCCCGTTTGTGGTATCCCATCTACCAGGCGCGGACGAGCCGGTGGGGGCTCTCGCCGCTGGAAGACCAGCAGCTCGCCGGCCTGATCATGTGGATTCCCGCGGGAGTCGTCTTCATCCTCCTCGGTCTCGGCCTGTTCGCGGCCTGGCTGGGAGAGGCGGAGCGCCGGGTGGCGCACACCCGGAGCGAGGCGCTGCTGCGAACGCTCGAAGGAGGGACGGGACATGGGGTTTGACAGGAAAGCGCTCGCCGCGGCCGGCTTGGTATGGGCGCTGGCAGCGGGCGGATGCGGCAAGAGCGACGCCGACATCGAGCGGCAGGCGGCGGCGATGACCGGCGGCGAGCCCGCGCGCGGCAAGGACGCGATCGCTCGCTACGGCTGCGCCACTTGCCACGCCATTCCGGGCGTCGCCGGAGCGCGCGGCCAGGTCGGACCCTCGCTCGCGGGGATCGCCAGCCGCGCGTATCTCGCCGGCAAGCTGCCCAACCAGCCGGGGAACCTGATCAAGTGGATCCGTGAGCCGCAGGAGGTCTCCCCCGGCACGGCCATGCCGGAGCTCGGCGTGACCGAGCAGGACGGCAAGGACATCGCGGCCTACCTCTACACCCTCCGCAAATGACCAGCCGCCGAGACTTCCTCCGGTCGTTCCTGGCGGCGGGCGCCCTCGCCGGCTTCGGGGCGCGAGCATCATTCGCGGCCCCCAGGGCCGCCCGCCCCCGCCCGATCCCGCTCGGGCTCCTCCTCGATCCCGATATCCCGGAAGGCCGGGGAGCTCGCCTCGGCTTCGAGGAGTCGGAGCACCTGGGAGACCTTCTGCACATCAGGTTCGTGGCCGCTCCCACCTCCCGCTACGCCCTGATCGGCCTCGCCGCGCCCAAGGTCGAGCCCGCGGCCCTGTTCCTCGCCGTCGCGCCGCCGGAATCGGATGCGGCACCATCGCCACCATGGCCGCACGTCTACTTCGTGGCCTCCAGCCCCGCGTTCCGGCGGCAGGCCCTCGACCGCCACCCGGACCGTAAGGACCTGAAGGTGGTCGACTGGCAGGACGGCCTGATGAAGTTCGGCGCCGAATCGCTCAAGCTCCGCTATCTCCGCCGCTTCGACCAGCCGATGGACGAGGCGGCCTGGCGCGGCTGGATGGCGGTGAAGGTCGCCACCGAGCTCGCCCTGCGGTTTCCCGGTACCAGCGCGGGCGTTCCCGCCACGAACAATGTCGAAGGCTTGAGGATCGACGGTCACAAGGGGATGCCGCTCCGGTTCGATCCCACGGATCACCACCTAGTGCAGCCGGTCTATCTGGTGGACCCGCAGGGCAAGGTGGTGGACGAGGTGGCTCCGGAGTGGAAAGAATGAGAGCCCTTTCCGCTCTCTTCCTGCTCCTCCTGGCTGCCCCCTTGGGCGCCGCCCCCCTGGCCTACGTCAGCAATGAGGTCGCCGGTACCGTGACGGTCTTCGACACGGCCACCAACCAGGTCGTCTCGACCGTGAAGATGACACCGCCGGGCGCCCGGCCGCGCGGCATCCAGCTCAGCGCCGACGGCAAGCGGCTCTATGTGGCCCTGAGCGACCTCAGCCATCCCACCCGCAGCCCCGCGGACTCCATCGTGGCCCTCGACGCCAGGACCTTCAAGGAGATCCAGCGCTTCGACGCCGGCAGCGATCCCGAGCGCTTCGTCGTCAGCCGGGACCGGCTCTACGTGGCCAACGAGGACGCGGGGCTGGCGACCGTGACCGATGTGCGGACGAACAAGGTCCTCGCCTCGCTGGTGGTGGGCATCGAGCCCGAGGGGGTCGGAGTGAGTCCCGACGGCCGCTGGGTCTACGTGACGGCCGAAACCAGCAACACGGTCTCGGTGATCGACACCCGCTCCCTGAAGGTGGTCTCGACCTTCCTCGTCGGCCTGCGCCCGCGGGTCGCCGTCTTCTCGCCGGACGGCAAGAAGGCCTACGTCACGGCCGAGATCGGCGGCACCGTCGAGGTCGTCGACGCCGTCCGCCACCAGGTGGTGCGAACGATCCGGCTACCCCCCCGCTCCAAACCGGTCGGCGCCGTCTTCTCGCCGGACGGCCAGCGGCTCTACGTCGCCAACGGACACGGCAACTCCGTCTCGGTGATCGACGCCAGGACGGACACGGTGACCGCGACCCTCCCCGTCGGCCGCCGACCCTGGGGGATCGCCGTCAGCCCCGACGGCAAGCGCCTCTACACCGCGAACGGCCTCAGCGGGGACGTCTCGGTCATCGACACCGCCACCCTGAAGGTGATCGCCACGATCCCTGCCGGCGAGGGGGCGTGGGGGGTGGAGATCGGACGTTAGCGGAGTGACCGATCTCTCCGCGCCGGAGGTTGCGGCAATTGCTTGCTTCGGTCTTTTTTTGTAGAGTCGCGAACCTAACGGGAATGGCTCCAGGGCCTATTCAGGAAAGGATTTAGAGATGAATAAAAAGCCGCTGAAAAAGAAAATGTTCGTGATGAGAGAGACCCTCGTCGATCTCACTCCGCACCTGCTGGACGGGGTTCAAGGAGCCGATTGCACATACTGCACACAAATCTCTAATTGGCAGCTGAGCGATGCTGGGTCCTGTAATCCTTGCATCTACGATAAAAATACCCAGATTCGGACCATCAACACAAACTGAGGCTTGATTCGGGGACGGCCTCTTCGGGCCGTCCCTCCCGGGCCGTTCCTCCTGGAAATGGCGGGTGCGGGCTGATCTGACCGCTCCCATGACCCCAACCCTTCTCGTCCTGCTCTGGCTCCTGCGGGGAGATCCCCCGGCGGCCGATCCGACGGCGGTGCCCTTCGGCGACACCCTCGTCGTTACCGCCACCCGTTCTCCGGAGCGGCTGACCGACGCCGTCGCTCCCACCACCGTGCTCACCCGTCAGGACCTCGCCCGCTCGCCCGGGCTGACGCTCGACGACCAGCTCCGGCAGATCCCCGGCTTCAGCCTTCTGCGGCGGTCGAGCAGCGTCACCGCTCATCCCACGTCGCAGGGGGTGTCCTTGCGCGGCCTGGGGCCCAGCGGGGCCAGCCGGACGCTGGTGCTGTTCGACGGCGTGCCGCTCAACGATCCCTTCGGCGGTTGGGTCTACTGGAACCGGCTGCCGCTCTCCAGTCTGGAGTCGGTCGAGGTGGCGCGCGGATCGCTCTCGCAGCTCTATGGCAGCGCCGCCATGGGGGGGGCGATCCAGCTCATCCCGCGCGCCCCGAGCCCGGACACCCTGGAGGTGACCGCGCGCGGCGGCGACCACGGAACGGGTGACCTGGAGGTCTTCGCGTCCGACGCCGCGGCGAGCGGGAAGTGGGGTTACACGCTCTCCGGCCGGCTGTTCGATACGGACGGCTTCTACGTCCTGTCGCCCCGGAACCGCGGTACCGTGGACCGCCCCGCCACCGTCGACTTCGGCACCCTTTTCGGCCGCGTCGAGATGGGGCGCTATCACGTCGGCCTCAACGCCTTCCACGAAACGCGGGAGAACGGCACGGCGCTGCAGACCAACGACACCAGCCTGCAAGCGCTCGACGCCGGTTGGTCCGGCGATCACTGGGAGTGGGACGCTTTCGGGCAGACGCAGCGCTTCCGCAGCACCTTCTCGCGCATCCTCCCCGACCGCTCCCAGGAGTTCCTGACGGCCCGGCAGGATTTCGACGTCAACGCCTGGGGGGGCTCCACCGCCTGGCACTCCGGCGGCGGCTTCCTCGCTGGCGCGGACGTGCGGCGCGCCGCCTGGACCGATCAGGATCAGACCCTCGGCGGCGTCTACGCCCAGCAGACCTTCGGCGCCACCCCCCGCCTCGACCTCCTCGCCGGGGCGCGGCTCGACCTCTGGGCCAGCCATTCGACGCGGACGAGCTTCAACCCCCGTCTCGGCGCCCTCTTCCGCGCCTCCGACGAGGTCACCCTCCGCGCCTCGGCCTACCGAGGGTTCCGGGCGCCGACGCTCAACGAGCTCTACCGCCCCTTCCGGGTGGGGAACGTCGAGACCGACGCCAATCCGGACCTGCGCGAGGAGACCCTGACCGGAGCGGAGATCGGCGCCGACTTCCATCCTTCGGCCAGTCTCTTCGGCCGTCTCAACCTCTTCCGCAACCGGATCGACGGCGCGGTGGGGAACGTCACTCTCTCGGTCACTCCGCAGCTCATTACCCGCCGGCGCGAGAACCTCGACCGGGTGAACGCCGACGGCCTCGAAGCCGAGCTCCGCCTCCGCCCCCCCTCGCTGCCGCGCTGGGCGCTTCAGGGCTCGTACCTCTACACCGACTCGCGCGTCCAGCGCACCGGCCTGCGCGTCCCGCAGGTGCCGCTGAACCAGGGCTCCCTCGGGATCTCCTTCGACGGCCCGGTCGCCATCCTCCTCCAGGAGCGCGGCGCCGGGCGGCAGTTCGACGACGACCTCAACCAGTTTCCCCTGCCCGGCTACTTCGTGACCGACCTCTCCCTGCGCCGTCCGTTCGGCGACCGGGTGGAGGTCTTCCTCTCCGCCGAGAACCTGTTTGACCGGAAGGTGGTCACCGCACGGACGCCGATCGAGACCCTGGGCGCGCCGCGGCTGATTCAGCTCGGAGTGCGGGTCCGGCGGTGACGAGGGCTACAATGGATATCTGAGATGAATCACTGCCGTCCTGCCAGGAGTCGATCATGAAAAATTTCGCACTGCTGGGTCTGTTGGTGTCGCTGGGATTCCCGGTCTCCGCGGTCTCGCAAGAGGAGAGCAGGATTTCGGCCGTGCCCGGCCTGAGCTTCGAAGCTCCCCCGGAAGCTCTGACCGTGACTCCGAAAACGCTCGCCGACGTCGTGGGTGAGCCCGCCGCGGCCGGCTCGGCGGCCCTCCCGGTCGTCCGCATGATCTATCTCGTGCCGTCGGACCGCGCGTTCGTCCGGCTCAACCGTCAGCGGATGGAGCTCGCCATTCGCGAGTTGCAGGCGTTCTACTGGCACCAGCTCGGACGGAAGACCTTCGCTCTCCACGATCCCGTCGTGGAGGTCTTGCGGACTCCTCATCCCACCACCTGGTACACCCAGGACGCTCCGGCGAGCAGCGACCAGGAACGATACTGGGAGAGCGCCACGGCCGATGGCTTCAGTCTGACGGGCGGAGAGTTCAACGATCCCCAGAACCGCTGGGTCTTCTATCTCGACGCCGACCCGCTCTGCGGGCAGGCGACCGGCGGCACCTCGGGGGTCGCCCTGCTGCCCGCCAACGACCTCAGGGGGTTGACGTGCCACGCGAACCGTCCCGTGTGCCCTCAGGATGCGCCGGACCCGGGCCGCTTCTGTCGCTGGGTCGGAGGGCTGGGGCACGAGCTCGGCCACAGCTTCAACCTGCCCCACCCGACGCCCGGAACCTGCCCGTCGCCGGACCCGGACTGCAATACCGCGTTGATGTGGTACGGCTACTGCACCTACCCCAACGCCTATCTGCTCCCCGCGGACAAGCAGAGCCTGCTGACCAGCCCCGCGACAGAAGCCTTCTTCACGGCTCTCCGCCCCAAGCCGGTCCAGACTTGTGGAACCGTCTGTCCGGTCCGGGGTGAAGAAATCCCCTGAGACCCTCTCGATCGCCGGACGCTCAGTCGCCCCGCCCTTCTTGAAGTCTTAGCGCACGAGACCCTAGACGCGGACCAGCCTGTCCGCGTATAAGTCTCTGTAATTTGATTCATGAGGAAGTATGCATGAAGACTCCGCCGTTCTTGTTGCCTCTCGCCCTTCTCATCGCCCTGCCCTCCACCCCTCTCACAGCCCAAGCTCCTCCGGGTAACCCGAAGCCTGGCCTCCAGATCGCCTTCGAAGAGACGGCGGTCGCGGCGAGTGGTCTGACCCCCGGCAAGCAGGTGGTCTGGTTCGGCGTCGAGCACCGGGTCGACGCCGACTACTCCGGCGAGATGGCGCAGCGGTACGTGGTCGGCACGGTGGCGGCGGACGGCACGGCGCGGCTCGATCTCGGGCGGGCGCCGGCGCCGCGCTCCTTCTGGACGGCGGTCGACCTCGACAGCGGCGATCTCCTGGTGGCGGCCCCCAACGGCTACCGGATCGCCCGGCCTCAGCACCTCTCGCACCTGGGGCTCGGCCAAG
>DASWQX010001298.1:0-2451 GCA_036403495.1 Thermoanaerobaculia bacterium | reverse complement strand
CTGGGGAACTGGGAGTACGCCTCCTCGAACAGCGTCGCCCGCCGCGCCAGCGAGTCCAGGAAGGGGCTGGTGGGGCGCGGATAGCCGTAGCAGCCGAGGTGGTCGGCGCGCAGGGTGTCGATCGAGATCAGGATGTAGCCGCGGGTGGCGCGCGGCACCGGCAGGCTCTTGATCTCCGGCCGGCGCAGCTCCTCCTCGCAGCCGAGGCCGCCGAGGGCCAGGGCGGCCACGATCCAGGCGGCGCAAAGGCTGTTCCGGGTCACCGCCGCATGGTAGCAAGAAACGGGGAGCCCTCGGAGTGAGCCCACCCTCCTACAAACATCTCCTCGCTTCGATCGGCTTCCGTGGCCTGCGACCTCATCCCCTATCCCCTTCTCCTGAAGGAGAAGGGGGACGACTGCGATGCGGCCCCCGCTGAGCCCTCCCTCTCCTGTAGGAGAGGGACCGAGGGTGAGGTCGCAGGCCACAAACATCCCCGATCCTGCGAGATGTGTGTAAGAGGGTGGGCGTGAGCCTCAGACTCACCTCAGCCCGTCTACCAGGTAGAGGGTGGAGAGCAGGCGGCCATAGGTGTAGACGTAGGAGCCGCCGTCCGGGGTCAGCAGCAGATTGCTCATGGTGTAGGCGCCGACGGGATCGGGAAACGAGATCTCCCGCAGGAGCCGCCTCTCGCCCGTGGCGAGATCGAGCCGGAAGACCCGGACGGGAACGTCGAGGCGGCGCCAGAGGAAGACGGCGCGGCCGTCGCCGCTCCAGCGCACCAAATCGTCTCCCGGGGAGAAGCCTGGCAAGGGACGGGGCGTGCCCGCCCCCACCGGGTAGATCCACGGCTGGTCTTCCTGATTCCAACCCACGACCTGGCGGCCGTCCAGAGAGATCGGCTTGGAGAAAAGGTGGACGTCGACGCCGTAGGGAGTGACCGAGCGCGGTTTTCCTCCCGCCAGGTCCATCTCGTAGAGGCGCGAGGGCTTGCCGGGCTCCTCGCCCGAGACCAGGACGCCCCGGCCGTCGGGAAACCAGCCGCGGGTGATGGCGTTCTGCAAAGGGATCTCGGGAAGAGCGCGCGGCGACCCCGGTCCGGTGGGAAGGAGGGCCCGGGTATTCGTCCGCGGATCGCCGGTCAGAGCCCATTTCCCATCCGGTGAGAGGAATGACGCCAATCCTGGGCCGAGACGGGCCGCCGGAGAACCGTCCATACCGCGCAAGTACACGCCGCTGCTCTGGCCGTAGTTCGATCCCTGCTCGTCGAACAGAATCGTCCTGCCGTCGACCGACAGGTCCTTGGCGATGGTGCCGTCGAACCAGGAGAGATCGCGCGCCCTCGTCTCTCCGGCCCCCAGGCCCGTGATCCCATGCCAGAAGGAATTCAGCGACAGGAGGGCCCGGCCTCCCGCGGCCACGTCGAGGAGCTCGGCGGCCCCCGGGAGTTGGAGGAGAGTCCGTGTCTCGCCGGTCATTCGGACGGCCTTCAGGGTGGAACCTTGACTATCGTAGTTGGTGAACCAGACCTCGTCGCCCGAGGGGTTCCAGGCAAGCCCCATGGGCCAGCCCGGGACGGGAACCGAGAGCTTCTGATGCCCTTCCCGGTCGAAGACAAGCAGCTTCGAGTCCTCGTTTCTGACCTGGAAGAAAGCGACGAAATCCCCTCGCGGGGAAACCCTGAGCTTGTCCAACCACCGTTTCGACTCGAAGAGGGCCTTGCCGATCGGGTACTCGAGACCGATCTTGACACCGAAGTTGCGCAATACCGCCAGATGGATGCCATCGGGAGCCCAGTCCGCCTGATGGACGTCGCGCAGGATCTCGCGCGTCCCGCCGCCGGCCAGCGCCGCCTGGGCCAGGGTGCCCGTGCTGGCCCAGGGACTGCCCAGGAATCGACGCCCGAGCGAAAGCGCCATCTCCCCGCTTTGAGAGAGGGCCAGAACGTCGGCGTCGGGGAGGGGCAGGGCGGTGGCTTCGTGGCTGTCCGTGCGAGTCGTGAAGAGACGGATCGGACCCCCGTCCCAAGCGGCGCCGTAGACGACCGTGGCGCCGTCGGGAGCGAAGCGGGCGGAACCGAGGGTCCCGCGCCGGAACGTGAGCTGCCGGAAGGTGGGGAGAGGGGCCGGAGCGGCAGGCCAGAACCAGCGGCCGAGGAGCACTCCAACTCCCGTGGTGAGCAACAGAGCCGCGAGCGCGGGCGCCCAGATGCGGCGGCGCCCGGGGCCTCGCGCAACCGGTTGACGCCCGCCCGTGCTCGACCGACCCGCCAGCTCCGTCTCCAGTTGAAACGCGAGGTCGGACGCCGAATGAAAGCGCGCCTCCGGGCTCTTCTCCAGGCAATGGCGCACGATCCGGTCGAGAGCCGCGGGCACCGTCGCGGGCAGATCTGGCGGCTCCTCGCGCAGCACCGCGGTCAGGGTCTCCAGCGGCGTGTCCCGCCGGAACGCCGGCCTCCCCGCGAGCATCTCG
>DASWQX010001297.1:0-4024 GCA_036403495.1 Thermoanaerobaculia bacterium | reverse complement strand
CGCGAGTTCTCGGCCGAGGAGGACCGGACGGGCGGACCGGGGGTGGTGGTCCTGAGTCATCACTTCTGGCAGCGCAGCTTCCGGTCGGATCCGGGTGCGATCGGTCGCGTCGTGGTGCTGCGCGGCAAGCCGAACGTCGTGGTAGGCGTGATGCCGGCGGAGCTGGTGACCCCCGGGAGCGCCGACCTCTGGACCCCTCTCCAGGCCTCGACCTCCGGCGAGGGGGAGGACGAGAACTACCGCGTCATCCTCCGGCTGCGGCCGGGAGCGACCTGGCCGCAGGCCATAGCTGACGTCGCCGCCCTCGGCCAGACCGCGCTCAAGGAGCAGCGGGCGGAGGACCCCTCGGTCCGTCTCACCGTCGTGCCCCTCCAGCAGGGGCTGACGGAGGAGCTGCGCACTCCCCTGCTGGTGCTCTGGGCCGCCGCCGGCACCGTGCTGCTGATCGGCTGTGTGAACATCGCCAGCATGCTGCTGGCGCGAGCGGCGGGCCGGGCGCGCGAGATGGCGACCCGCCTCGCCATCGGCGCCGGCCGCGGGATCGTCTTCCGCCAGCTACTGGCCGAGAGCCTGCTGCTGGGGGTGGGGGGCTGCCTCGGCGGCGTGCTCCTCGGCTACTGGGCGCTGCGCGGGGTGAAGCTGATGGCGTACGACAGCCTCCATCTCTGGCAGCGGATCGAGCTCGACGGCCGCGTGCTGGCGACCGCGGTCCTCATCTCGCTGCTGGCCAGCCTGGTGTTCGGGCTTCTGCCCGCCTTACAGATCAGCCGCACCGATATCCGGATGATGCTCGGAGAGAGCGGACGCGGCACCACAGAGCGGGGCAACCGCTGGGCCCGTCGCCTGCTGGTCATCGCCGAGGTCGCGCTCGCCGTCGTGCTGCTGGTCAGCGCCGGCCTGCTGCTGCGCACCTTCTCGGCGCTGCGCGCGCTCCGCCCCGGATTCGACGCCAGCCATGTCATCACCGCCCAGCTCTCGCTGCAGGACGCCCGCTATGCCGGCAGCAAGCAGGTGAACCTCCTGTTCAATCAGAGCCTCGACCGCATCCGCGCCCTCCCCGGCGTGGCGGGGGCCGCCGTCGGGCTCGGCCTCCCTTATGAGCGCCAACTCCGCATGGGCTTCAAGTTCACCGACGGCCCCGAGGCCCAGGGTCAGGGAGGCAACACCACCTCCTCCTACGTCACCCCCGACTACTTCACCGTGCTCCGCATCCCGCTCGTCCACGGCCGGGCTCTGGGGGAGAGCGACGGCCCCAAGACGCAGCAGGTGGCGCTGGTGAACGAGGCGTTCGTTCGCCGCTATCTGCCTTCCGGCGATCCACTCGGCCGCCACATCAAGCTGGCCGGCGTGGAGCGCGAGGTTGTCGGCGTCGTCGGCGACATCCAGCAGGATACCGGCGGCAGCGCCAAGTACGGCCCTCTTGCCGCCCTGCCCGCGACGTTCTTCCCGGCGGCGCAGGTCGGCGACGACATGGTGCAGATGGTGCACACCTGGTTCTCTCCGAGCTGGGTGGTGAGGACCGCGGGGGAGCCCGAAGCCGCGGCGCTCGGGATCCAGCGCGCCGTCGAAGCCGTCGATCCGCAGCTACCGATCGCGCACTTCCGCACGATGACGCAGGTGGAGTCCAGCGCGATGGGACAGCAGCGCTTCCAGGCGGTCCTGCTGGCGACCCTGGCGATCCCGGCCCTGCTCCTCGCCGCTCTCGGCGTCTACAGCCTGATCGCCAGCGCGGTCGTGGAGCGCACGCGGGAGATCGGCATCCGGCTGGCGCTGGGCGCCACGCGCTGGCAGACGATGCGGGCGGTGGCGCTCCCCGGCATCGTGCTGGCGTTGACTGGCGTGATCGTCGGCTCCGCGCTGGCGCGGGTGACCGTCAAATCCTTGCAGCATCTGATCTGGGGGGTCCAGGCGACCGATCCCGGTACCTTCGTGGGGGTCGCCGTCGGGCTGCTGCTCGTCGCGACGGCGGCCAGCGTCTTCCCAACGCTGCGTCTGGCCCAGATCAATCCCGCCACGACGCTCCGCGAGGAGTAGGCGGCAGCGGTCCCGTAGAGGGAGGGGGGCTCCCCTCCTCTCTCTCGACCTTCAGAAGGACAGCGGCGTGGGGAGGCGGACCGCCGGCCGGGTCGCTGCCGCTTCTCCCTCGTCCTCCTCGCCGGGATTGCGGAACAGATTCGACTCGAAGTTGTACTGCCGGGTGTAGAGCGCGTGGTAGCGTCCGCCGGCGGCGAGCAGCTCCGCATGCTGGCCGCGCTCGATGATCCGCCCCTCCTCCAGCACCAGAATGATGTCCGCCTGGCGAATGGTCGACAGCCGATGGGCGATCACGAACGTGGTCCGTCCCTTCATCAGCTCCGCCAAGCCTTCCTGGATGGCGGCCTCGCTCTCGCTGTCGAGTGAGGAGGTCGCCTCGTCGAGGATGAGGATCTTGGGATCGGCGAGGATCGCGCGGGCGATCGCCACCCGCTGGCGCTCGCCGCCCGACAGCTTGACGCCGCGCTCGCCGACGACGGTCTCGTAGGTTTCCGGGAGACGGGCGACGAACTCGTCGCAGCGAGCGATGCGGGCCGCCTGCAGGACCTCCTCGTCGCTGGCGTGAGGGCGCGCGTAGGCGATGTTCTCCAGCACCGTGCCGTCGAACAGGAAGTTATCCTGAAAGACGACGCCCAGGTGCGAGCGATAGTCGCTGAGCCGCAGCTCGGCCAGGTTCAGGCCGTCGACCAGGATCTGCCCCGCGGTCGGCTGATGGAAGGCCGCTACCAGGTTGATCAGCGTGCTCTTTCCCGAGCCGGAGGGCCCGACGAGGGCTGTCGAGGTACCGGGTCTGGCGGTGAAGGAGATCCCCTTCAATACCGGGACCTCGGGCTTGTACTCGAACCAGACGTCGCGGAATTCGATCAACCCCTCGACCTTCGGCAGCGGCTGGCGCTCGCTCTCCCCCTCCTCCTCGGTGACCTCGTTGCGGATCTCGCGGATGCGCTCCAGCCCCGCGAACGCCTCTGTGATCTGGCTGCCGATGTTGACGATCTGCGTGACCGGGTTGACCAGCATGCCGAGGTAGAGGGTGAACGAGAAGAAGCCGCCCACCGTCATCCGTCCCGCCAGGACGTCCTGGGCGCCGATCGCCATCATGGCGGTGCCGACGACGCCGAGGAGCAGGGTCGAGGCGGCGCTAATCGAGGAGAAGCTGGTCAGCGTCTCGATCACGTTGCGGAACAACCGGTGCACCCCCTTGGTGAACACCAGGGCCTCCCGCTCTTCCGCCCGGTAGGCCTTGACCACCCGCATGCCGGAGAACGACTCGGTGAGCCGGCCCGAGATCTCGGCGTTGATCCGCGAGCGTTCGCGGAAGAGCGGCCGCAGGGTGCCGAAGGCGTAGCGCATGACCAGAGCGAAGAGCGACAGGACGGCGAGCGCGATGAGGGTCAACTTGACGTTGAGGTAGAGGAGGATGCTGCAGGCCAGGACCGCCGTGACCACGCTGCCGACCACCTCGACCAGGCCCGAGCCCACCAGGTTGCGGATCCCCTCGGCATCGTTCATCACCCGCGAGAGGAGGGTGCCCGCCTTCGTCTGCTCGAAATAGGCGACCTTGAGATGACTGACGTGGCGCTGCACCTCGCGGCGCATCTCCGTGATCGAGCGCTGGGCCGCCTTGCCGAGTAGCTGCGCCAGACCGTAGGAGGTCGACGTCTGGATGATCGTCGCGACCGCCGACACCAGCACCAGCCGCCAGAGGAGACCCAGGTTCCCCTTGCCGATCACGTCGTCGAGCAGATACTTGGTGGTGCCGGGCATGATCAGCCCGGCCAAGCGGTTCGCCGCCATCAGGACGAACCCCCAGGCCAGCCGCCCTCTGCGGGCCTTGACCAGCTCGGCGGCGTCCCGCAGCACCACCCGGACGTTCATCGCTTTCTTGGACTTGGGATCCCGGCTCTTGACATTGCCGCGAGCCTGCTTCGACGAGACGAGACCACCGTAGAGCCCCCGGCGGGCGGGACGGCGGGGAGAAGGGGCAACGGGG
>DASWQX010001296.1:0-2846 GCA_036403495.1 Thermoanaerobaculia bacterium | reverse complement strand
AGGTAGCGCTCGGCCTCCGCCAGGCCCGCCGCGGGGTCGTCGAAGTAGGTCGCGAACTGGGAGAGCTGGTCGGCGACGGTGTCCAGCCGCTGGAGGCCGCTGTAGTAGTCGGTCAGCATGCGGTTGCGGGCGCGGTCGAGGTCGGCCGCGTCCGGCGGCCGGGCGGCGGCGGCGGCGAGATGCTCCAGCAGCGCCTCCTCCAGCGCCTCGGCCGGGACGCCGGGGCGGGCGGTCGAGATCATCGTGAAGCTGCCGCCGTGCTCCTGGGGGCCCACCGAGACGCCGACGTCCTGGGCGATCTGGCGCTCGTAGACCAGGTCGCGGTAGAGCGGGCTCGACTTGCCCCCCGCCAGCACCGCCGCCAGCATGTCCGCCACGTACCATCCCCGCTGCCCGTAGGCGGGCGCGCGGAAGGCGATGTAGACGCGGGGCAGATGGACGTCGTCCGGCAGCGTCGCCCGCCGCGCGCCGTCGAGCGGCTGCACGGCCAGGACCACCGGCGCCACCGGCGGCCCGGAGGGGATGCCGCCGAACCAGGCCTCGATCCGCTCGAGGGCCTGGTCGGGCTCGACGTCCCCGACCACCGAGAGCACCGCGTTGTTCGGCGTGTAGTAGCCGCCGAAGAAGGTCCGCACGTCCTCCAGGGTGGCGGCGGCGATGTCGTCCATGTAGCCGATCACCGGCCAGTGGTAGGGGTGGGAGGCCGGGTAGAGCAGCTCGTTGATCATCTCGCCGGCGGCGCCGTAGGGCTGGTTCTCCACCCGCTGCCGGCGCTCGTTCATCACCACGTCGCGCTGGGTGTCGAGGTTCTCCTGGGTGAGCGCGGGCAGGAAGAAGCCCATGCGGTCCGACTCCAGCCAGAGCGCCAGGTCGAGATGATGGGCGGGGACGGTTTCGTAGTAGTTGGTGCGGTCGTACCAGGTCGAGCCGTTGGCGACCCCGCCCACCTGCTGGACGAAGCGGAAGTGCTCGTTGGTGCCCACGTGCTCGCTCCCCTGGAAGAGCATGTGCTCGAACAGGTGGGCGAAGCCGGTGCGCCCCGGCCGCTCGTTCTTCGAGCCGACGTGGTACCAGAGGTTGACCGCCACCAGCGGCAGCGCGGGCGCGCGGTGGAGGATCACCCGCAGGCCGTTGCCGAGCGTATGGCGCTGGAGGTCGAGATCGAGGGTCGCGTGGGAGCTCATCGGTTGCGGAGGCATTATTGAGGAATTGAATCGGGATCGGCCTCCCGGCGGCCCGCCCAGTCTATTGAGCCGCCGCGAAAGGTGTCAAGGAAGGCGATGGGAGGGCGGGCGGAAAGGCTGCCGCTTGCATTACGCTAAGTTACCGCCTAAACTTCCGCCATGTCCTACCTCACCGAGCGCCAGAAAGAGATCCTGGAGTACATCCAGGGGTACCGCCGGGAGCGCGGCATCGCTCCCACGCACCGGGAGATCTGCGAGAAGTTCGGGTTCTCCTCGTACGGCACCGCCTACAAGCACCTGAAGCTGTTGCAGCAGAAGGGGTTCCTGAAGCGGGACTGGAACCAGAAGCGGGGCATCGAGCTGATCCGGGCGATCCCGGGCAACGAGTCGAGCGAGCGCGACCTCCCCTTCTTCGGCCGGATCGCCGCCGGCCGCCCCATCGAGGCGCTCTCCGGCAACGACCGGGTGACCGTGCCGGGGCACCTGCTGAGCCCGCGCGGCGGCGACCACTACGTGCTGCGGGTGGTCGGCGAGTCGATGATCGACGAGGGGATCCACGACGGCGACTTCGTGATCGTCCTGCGCCGCGACCTGGCCGAGCCGGGCGAGATGGTGGTGGCGCTGGTCGGCGAGGACGCCACCCTGAAGCGCTTCTACCCCGAGGGCGCCGTGGTCCGCCTCCAGCCGGCCAACCCCACCATGCAGCCGATCCGCGTCCCCGCGAGGGACGTGAAGGTGCAGGGAGTGGTGGTGGGGCTGATGCGGAAGTTCTGAGAAAAAGGCCCCTCATCACCCCGGCCCTCTTCTCCCGTCCCCACCCCCCTCCCTCACCGGGAGAAGAGGGAGAAACCCCTTCGGGGTTGTTTGGACGGGCGGGGGTTCCCCTCTCCCTGTGAGGGAGGGGGGCGGGGGAAGGGAGAGGGGCCAGGGGTGAGGGTTCGGGCGGGGGCCGCGGCGTCTGCCCTCTATATCCTTTCTCCGCATCTCCTGTAGAATGCCCGGCACACATCATGGATCTTGATCGCCTTCTTAAGTTCATGACGGACAAGGGCGCGTCGGACCTTCATCTGAAGCCGACCCGGCCGCCCTTGCTGCGTATCAACGGCCGCCTGCTGCCGATCGAGGCGCCGCCGCTCAAGCCTGACGAGCTGAGCGAGATGCTGATGGGAATCCTCACCCCGCGGCAGAAGGCCAAGCTCGAGGAGCGGATGTCGGTCGACACCGGCTACGGCGTGCGCGGCCTCGCCCGCTTCCGCTGCAACATGTACATGCAGCGGGGGAGCATCGCCGCCTGCTTCCGGCGCATCCCCTATCAGATCAAGAGCCTCGAGGACCTCGAGCTGCCACCGGTGCTGCTGGAGTTCTGCAGCCTCCCGATGGGGCTCGTCCTGGTCACCGGGCCGACCGGCAGCGGCAAGTCGACCACCCTCGCCGCGATGATCCGCTACATCACCACGCACAGCCCCGTGCACGTGATCACCATCGAGGATCCGATGGAGTTCCTGTTCACGGACGACGTGGCGTCGATCTCCCAGCGCGAGGTCGGCACCGACACCGGCACCTTCTCCGAGGCCCTGCGCAACGCCATGCGGCAGGACCCCGACGTCATCATGGTCGGCGAGATGCGCGACCCCGAGACGGTGTCGACCGTGATCACCGCCG
>DASWQX010001295.1:0-4379 GCA_036403495.1 Thermoanaerobaculia bacterium | reverse complement strand
CTGTTCAAAGCCCGCCCTCCGGGCGATCCCCCACCCTCTGATTCCATCATCGCCCGAAGCTCGGCGATCAGATCCTTCCCATCGATGAGCTCACCCCGCCGGATCTCATCCATCGCCGCCGAGAGCTCCTCCTCTTGCTGGGGAGTCAAACGAATGAGATCACGAGCAGCAGCCATGTCCTCAATGTAGCCCGATCCGCCACCGCTGACTAGCCCGCTCCCCTCACACCATGAGGGGGCTTTACATCCCGCGGCCCCCCCCCTATCCTTCCCCTCACACGATGAGGGAACAAACATGCCGAAGACTTCTATGGACCTCATGCAGGGGACCGTCGCGGTCCTGATCCTGAAGACGCTCTCCTGGGGGGCGCTGCACGGCTACGACATCTCGCGCTCGATCCGCCAGCGGAGCGACGGCGCGCTCGGCCTCGAGGACGCGGCGCTCTATCAGGCCCTCCACCGCCTGGAACGCAAGGGGTGGATCGAGGCCGAATGGGGGCTCTCGGAGAACAACCGCCGGGCGAAGTTCTACCGGCTCACCGGCGAGGGGCGGCAGGCCTTGGCGGCGGAGCTGTCGACCTGGCGGACCTACGTGGAAGCCGTCTCCAAGGTGCTGGAGACGGCCTGATCCATGCTCCGCCGCCGCGCTTTCCGCTTCCCCCGCCGCACCGCCCTCCAGGTGGCGGCGGACGTCGAGGAGGAGCTCGCCTTCCATCTCGACCGGGTGGCGGACGAGCTGGCCGAGGCGGGGTGGCCCCGCGAGGAGGCGCGGGTGGAGGCGCGGCGCAGGTTCGGGGACCTCGACGGAACGCGGGATTACTGCTGCGCGGTCGACGCCGGCAAGGAGAGGCAGATGAAGTGGATCGAGAGGTTCGCGGAGCTCGGCCAGGACCTCCGCTTCGGCGGGCGGCAACTGGCGAAGAGCCCCGGTTTCACCCTGGTCGCCGTGCTCACCCTGGCGCTCGGCATCGGCGCCACCACGGCCATCTTCAGCATCGTCTACGGGGTGCTGCTCCGCCCCCTCCCCTTCCAGGCGCCGGACCGGCTCATCCTCCCCGTGTTCGTCGACACCCAGGGCGAGACGCACGGCGCCTTCTCGCCGCTCAACTTCCTCGACTTCCGGGCGGCCAGCCGGACGCTCTCGGGCCTCACTTCAATCGAGAACAGCACGCTCAACCTCAGCGGCGACGGCGGCGAGCCGGAGCGGCTGCAGGCCGCGCTGGTGGGCGCCGACTTCTTCGAGGTGCTCGGCATCCGGCCGCTCCACGGCCGCACCTTCGCGCCGGGCGAGGACCGGGCCGGCGCCCCTCTCGTGGCGGTGATCTCTGAGAAGCTCTGGACCCGGCGCTTCGGCAACGATCCCGCCGTGATCGGCCGCTCGCTGTCGCTCAACGGCCAGCCGTACTCCGTGATCGGCATCCTGAAGCAGGGGGCGCAGCTCCCCTCCGCCACCGACGTCTGGGTGCCGAAGGTGTTCTCCCCGAAGGAGATGAAGCAGCGCGGCGCGGTCTACTTCTCCGCCATCGGCCGGCTCGGCGCCGGGGTGACCCTGGCGCGGGCCCGGGCGGAAGCCGACGTGATCGGCCGCCGGCTCTCGACGCAGTACCCGCACGCCAACGCGAGCTACTTCCAGACGATGACGATCAACTCCCTGGAGGATCGGATGCTGGGGGATACGCGCAAGCCGCTGCTGATCCTCCTTGGAGCGGTCGCCTGCGTGCTGCTGATCGCGGTGGTCAACGTGGCCAATCTGTTGATGGTGCGCGCTGCCGCCCGCGAGGGGGAGATCGCGGTCCGCGTGGCGCTCGGCGCGGGGCGGGGGCGGATCATCCGCCAGCTCCTCACCGAGAGCCTGGTGCTGGCGGTCGCGGGCGGGGCCGCCGGAGCGGCGCTGGCCACCTGGATGGTGCGGATGCTGGTCGCCCTCGGTCCACAGGGGATCCCGCGCCTCGGCCAAGCCCGGGTCGACGGCGTCGCGCTGCTCTTCGCGCTGGGGATCTCGCTGGCGGCCGGCGTCCTGTTCGGCCTCGCGCCCGCCCTCCAGACTTCGCGCGCCGACCTCGGCGGCGTGATCCGGGAGGGGTCCCGCGGCTCGAAGGGGCGGACGGGGACCCGGGCGCGGGGTCTCCTGGTGGTCGTGGAGATGGCGCTCGCCGTGGTGCTCCTGGCCGGCGCCGGCCTGCTGATCCGCAGCTTCTCGCGGCTCCAGAACGTCGACCCCGGCTTCCGGCCCGAGCGCATCCTGACCTTCAACCTCGAGCTGCCGGACGGCAAGTACTCGGACGATCCGAAGATGCGGGCCTTCGCCACCGCCCTGCTGGAGAGGCTGCAGCACCTGCCGGGCGTGAGCGCGGCGGGGCTCACCGTTTTCGGGCTGCCGCTCAGCGGCGCGGATGAATCCCTCTCCTTCACCGTCGCCGGGCGTCCGCCCGCGCCGCCGGACAAGGAGGACTCCATGCGGTTCGCCATGGCCACGCCGGACTTCTTCCGCATCCTGGGAATCCGGATCGTGCGCGGCCGGGCGTTCGACGCGCGGGACCGCGACGGCGGCCAGCCGGTGGCGGTGATCAACGAGGCGGCGGTCCGCAAATTCTTCCCGGGCGAGGAGCCGCTGGGCAAACGGATCGATCTCGGCTGGCGGCATCACGGCGGCACGATCGTGGGGATCGTGGCCGACTTCAAGCAGGACGCCCTGGAGCAGCAGATCGATCCCCAGATCTTCCTCCCCTTCGACCAGGCTCCGCAGGAATCGCTCGCCGTGGTGCTGCGCTCCCCGGCCGATCCGGAGACCCTGGCCTCGGCGGTGCGCTCCAGCGTGCGCGGGATCGACCCCGACCTCCCCGTTTTCGGGCTGCAGCCGCTGACCGGGCTGATCGCCGCGTCGACGTCGCGCTCCCGCTTCTACATGCTGCTGCTCGGCGGCTTCGCGGCGATCGCCCTGCTGCTCGCCGCGGTGGGGATCTACGGCGTCATCGCCTTCGCGGTGCGCCAGCGGACGCAGGAGATCGGCATCCGGATGGCGCTCGGCGCCTCGCGGGACCGGGTGATGGGGATGGTGGTGGGCCAGGGGATGACCCTGGCGCTGGTGGGCGCCGCCGCCGGCCTCGCCGGAGCGTTCGTCGCCGCCCGCGGCCTGCGCGGGCTGCTCTTCGAGGTGAGCGCGAGCGACCCGGCGACCTACGCCGGGGTGGCGCTGCTGCTGGTAGCGGTCGCCGCCATGGCCGCCTACCTGCCGGCCCGGCGGGCCGCGCGGACCGAGCCGAATCTGGCGTTGCGGGGGGAGGGGTAGGAAAAGGGGAACACGGACCGACACGGACGAGCAAGGACTTCCACGGACAGCGGGGACCTTTCTCCTGCCGTCTGTGAGAGTCCGTGTTCGTCCGTGTCAGTCCGTGTTCTTCTGTACGCTCGCCGCCGCCTCGGGCCGGCTCCCCGGCTTCTCGGCCGGCAGGGCGCCGGAGCGGCAGGCGGGGCACTCGTTGGGCGCGTGGGAGGGGAGGTCGAGCTGCATCAGCGCGCGGAAGGGGACGTCGAAGGGGTCGCGTCCGGCGGTGCGGTCGATGATGGCGCCGATCGCCACCACCCGCGCTCCCCGGCCGGTGGCCAGCGAGGCGGTCTCCAGGGTCGATCGGCCGGTGGTCACCACGTCCTCGATGATCACCACCCGCTCCCCCTGGCGCAGCGAGAAGCCGCGGCGCAGCCCCATCTCGTCCCCCTTGCGCTCGCTGAAGCGGAAGGGGACGCCGAGCTCGGCCGCCACCTCGTAGCCGATGATGATGCCCCCCAGCGCCGGCGAGAGCACCGAGTCGGGGTGGAACGAACGCAGCAGCTCGGCGAGGTCGCGCCCCACCTTGCGGGCCCGCAGGGGGTCTTCGAGCAGCAGGGCGCACTGCACGTACGCCTCCGAGTGAAGGCCCGAGGAGAGCAGGAAATGACCGCGCCGCAGGGCGCCGCTCTCCTCGAGCATCTGCGTCAGGATCTCCTGGTCACGGCTCACGGATCGGCTCCTCCCGGTGAATGTCGTACTGGTCGAGCTTCTTGTAGAGGTTGCTGCGCGGCGTGTCGATCGCCTGCGCCGTCTGGGTGACGTTCCAGTTGTTCTCCTCCAACTTGTGGAGGAGGAACATGCGCTCCGAGAGGTCGCGGAACTCGCGCAGGGTGGCGACCGCCAGCAGCGAGGTCGAGAGCTCCGGACGGGCGCCGCCGGTGGCGCCGAGCACGTCCTCCCGCGTCACCTTGTCGCCCGGAGCGAGGATGAGCAGGCGCTCGACCAGGTTCTTCAGCTCGCGCACGTTGCCCTTCCAGGGCAGGGCCTTCAGGTGGGCCAGGGCCTCGGGCGCGAGCTCCTTGGGCTTATAGTTGTTCTGGTCGGCGTAGCGG
>DASWQX010001294.1:0-10762 GCA_036403495.1 Thermoanaerobaculia bacterium | reverse complement strand
CTACCCTTTCATGCGACATCTACAGAGTCTGATCGTGGGCATGAGCCTGGGAATCGCCCTGAATTTCCACCCCCCGGCCCTGGCGCAGTGCACGAGCCTGCTACAGGACGGGGATTTCGAAGACCAACGGAGCGACGGCCGGCTCAGAGGTCCCTGGATCGCCGAAGGGAGGGCGGGCATCGACTTCCATCTGGCCCTCAGCCACCGCGGTGAAAACAACGCGTGGGCCAGCAACAAATCGGGCTGGAACGCCATCCGTCAGGCGGTTCACCTCTCAGCCGGGGTCCCCTACACGGTAAGCGTCTTTATCCGGACGTCGGGCAATGTGAAAGACGGGTATTTCGGATTCCGCGACGCGGCGCAGCACCCCGTCTCCGAGACCAAGTTCGGTCCCCTGCCCAAGTATGGAGAATTGCGCGTGAAGTTCCGCCCGACCCGGGATGGCACCTACAACGTGTTCGCGGGCTTCTGGGCACCGAACCAGGATGCCTGGATCCGAGTCGACGAGGTGCGGCTCGACGCGCCCTGCAACGACACGGCGGCGGTCCCGGCGGACGGCTGACCTCGCGCCGGGCGGAAGGGCGCGGCCCTCGCGCGCGCCCTTCCGCCTGCCGGCTCACTTCGCCGAGCTCTTCGCACCCCCGCGGGCCCCCGCTTTCTCCAGATCGCCCTCCTTCTCCACGCCGCCGGAGCCGTGGGTGTTGCCGGAGTCGCCCGCCTTCTCGCCCGCCTGGAAGAGTGTGCCCTCGGGGTTCCGCGGCGGCTCGTGGTACTGCTGGCGGTCCACCTGCATGGCGGAGGCCTTGTCGCCGAGGCTGGGAGCGATCTTGCCCAGGGTGGTGTTGAGCACCGCCCCCCCTCCGACCTTGACGTCGCGCTCGTGCTTGACCGCCGCCTTGAGGATCGCCTCGGCCACCTTCTCCGGCTCGATCTGCGGCGTCGGGAGCTTGGCCTCCTGGTCCATGTAGTTCCGGGCGTGCTGCGGGAAGGGCGTGTCGACGGCGGTCGGCTGGATCAGGGTGATCGAGACCGGCGCCTCGTCGATCTCCTCGATCTCCACCCGCAGGGCGTCGGTGAACCCCTTGACCGCGTGCTTGGAGGCCGCATACATGCCCTGCAGCGGCACCACCGCCTCCGAGACCTCGCTGCCGACGTTGATCAGCGCGCCGCCGTTCGCCTTCAGATGGGGGAGAGCGGCGAGCGAGCCGTTGACCACCCCCCAGAAATTGGTGTCGAAGAGGCGCCGGCTGTCCTCCTCGGTGACCTCGTCGAGCCGGCCGTAGATCGACACGCCGGCGTCGTTGACCCAGGTGTCGATGCGGCCGAACTTCTGGAGCGCCACCTCGGCGACGTGGTCGATCTGCTCGCGCTTGGCGACGTCGGCGACCACGTAGATCGCCTGTCCGCCGGCAGACTTGATCCGCTGGCAGACCTCGTCGAGCGTCTGGCCGCTACGGGCGGCGAGGACGAGCTTCGCTCCCTGCTTGGCGGCGGACTCCGCGGTGGCGAGGCCGATGCCGCTCGAGGCGCCGGTGATGACGATGACTTGCTGGTCGAGGGGTTTGAGATCCATGGACATGAGAATGCCTCCTTGAATGATTCGCCGGCGCGGTGCCGCGCCCACGCCTCTCGAAGGTGCAACGTCCATACCTGAAATCGATTTGGACGGCCGGCGCCAGGGCTTCGTATAAGGGAGTACGCTAAGCTCGAATCGTAAGGAGACGTGATGAAGGCTTCCAGTTTCTCCAATTTCGCGCCGGGGTGCGCTCTGCTTCTACTGCTCGTGGCCCGCACGGCGGGCGCCGCCGGCGGTCCGGTCGGGCTGGTCTCCCACGTCGATCCGGGCCTGGCTTCGGATACCGCGGAAGGCTCCGCTCCGCACCCCCTCAGCCAGCCGTCGATCAGCCGCGACGGCCGCTACGTCGCCTTCCTCAGCGCGGCCAACAACCTGGTGCCTGGCCAGGTGGACCGCAACACCACGAACGGCCAGGGGTCGAACGACGTGTTCGTCTACGACCGGGTCGCCCGCACCGTGGCCCTGGTGAGCCATGACGCGGCCTCGCCCGCGACCGGCGGCAATGGGGAATCGGGAAACCCCGTGATCAGCGCCGACGGCCGCTGGGTCGCCTTTCCCAGCCTGGCCACCAACCTGGTGGACGGCCTTCCCGAGGACCCTCACGGGCAGGCCCGGCTCTTCCTCTACGACCGGGTGACGGAAGGCGTGACGCTGGTGAGCTCCTCAAACGCGCTGGCGGCGGCGGGGGGGAGCGGGGACGGCGTCGGGGCGTCTTCCGCGGCGATCAGCGCCGACGGCCGCTTCATCGCCTATTCCAGCACCGCGCCCGATCTGGTTGCCGGACAGCAGGATCTCAACCAGGACGCGGACGTCTTCCTGTACGACCGCGCGGCCCGGACGACCGTCCTGGTCAGTCATGCCGATTCTCCGACCACGACGGTGGCGGACAGCGCGTCAATGGGTCCTTCGATGAGCGCCGACGGCCGCTTCCTCGCCTTCAACCGGCACCCCTTCAACTCGCCGGGAGAGCCGGGAAACGGCGAGGTGCTGCTCTACGACCGCCTCGCGGGGAGCCTCACTCCGATCGCCCCCGGCGACGAGCCCACGGTCAGCGCCGACGGCAGCTCCATCGCCTTCATCAGCGCGTCGCGGCAGGTGATTCCCGGCCAGGTCGACGTCAATGGGGTGAATCCCGATGTCTTCCTCTACTCCCGAGCGACTGGGAGGATCGTTCTGGTGAGCCATGCCGCCGGCCGGCCCCTGACGACCGCCAACGATTCCTCCTTCTCCTTCGCCATCTATCCCTCTCCTGGCCTCCTGGTCAGCGCGGACGGCCGCTACATCGGCTTCCTCAGCATCGCCACCAACCTGGTGCCGCGCCAGTTCTCGCGCGGCGGTGCCCTCTTCGTCTACGACCGCACCTCGGGGGCCGTCACCCTGGCGAGCCGCAGGAGAGACTCGCCGACGGCCTCCACGAACGGGCTTCAGACGGCCACGATGAGCGCCGACGGCCGGTTCATCGCCTTCGACACCCTCGCGGTCGATCAGGTCTCCGGCCAGGTCGACCGCAATGCCGGCCCGGACGTCTTCCTGTTCGACGGCAAAGCGGGGAAAACCCTCCTGGTGAGCTCTCGCAGCGGCGCCGCAAGGAATACCAATACCGGCAACGGTCCCTCCTACCGGCCGGCGATCAGCGCGGACGGCTCGCAGATCGCCTTCTACGGCACCGCCCGCGACCTCGTGGCGGGGGTGCGGGACCTCAACGACGGCGAGGACCTCTTTCTCTACGCCGTCGGCCAGCGGACCACCGCCGTGGCCACCCTGCATGCGCCGGGCATGGCCTCGGCCTCCCCCGACGCCGAAAGCTTCCTGCGGGGTGTGAGCGCGGACGGCCGCTGGGTGCTGTTCGAGGGGAGCGCCGTCAACCTCGTGCCGGGTCAGGTCGACACCAACAGTCAAAGCGACGTCTTCCTCTACGACCACACGACGCGGCAGACCCTCCTGGTGAGCCGGTCGACTGCCTCGCCGGCGACCGCCGGCAACGGTCCCTCCTATCAGGGCGCGCTCAGCGCCGACGGCCGTTACGTTGCCTTCACCAGCCATGCCACGGACCTCGATCCGACGGTGACCGACTACGTCGATCCCGGCACCGGCCAGCGCCGGTTCGACGTCTTCCTCTTCGACCGGGTCACGGGCAAGACCACCGCCCTCAGCCGCTCGGCTCAGCATCCCGGCCTCACCGGCGATTTCGATTCCCAGAGCCCCGTGATCAGCGCGGACGGCCGCTGGATCGCCTTCGCCAGCAGGGCCACCGACCTCGTCCCCGTTTCCAGCACCGCGACAGGCAACGCCTATCTCTATGACCGGGTCGCGGGAGTCCTCACCCGCACCAGCGCCAGCGTCACGCCGGTCGCCAACCCGCGGCCGCTCGGGCTGAGCGCCGACGGCCGCTATCTCCTCACCCTGGACCGGGACAACCTGAACAGTCGTCACGACGTCTACCTCTACGACCGCGTCGCCGGCACCAACACCCTGGTGAGCCACGACCCCGGCGGCGCCCCCGCCGGCGTTCCCCAGGATTCGATCCCCGCCCTCAGCGCCGACGGCCGCTTCGTCGCCTTCGAGAGCTCCCGCGGCGACCTCGGCCAGGAGCCGGGCACGAACGTCAACGTCTACCTGTGGGACCGCGAGGGGGGCGACCTGACGCTCCTGAGCTCGTCCGTCGCCGCGCTCGGCCGCCCTTATCAGCCGCGCCGGCCGGCCCTCAGCGCCGACGGCCATTTCATCGTCTTCCTCAGTAACGCCCGGACGCCGGTGCCCGGCTTCGACAACCCCGAGGGCAACGATCAGGTCGTCCTCTACGACCGGGTGGCCGGCACCTCCACCCTGGTGACGGCGTCGTCCGCGGCGGCGGGCCAGGCGTCCCAGGGGGGCCTGCCCGCGATCTCCGCGGACGGCCGCTGGGTCGACTTCACCAGCTACGCCCTCGACCTGTTGCCCGGGGTGACGACCGACGGCGTCTATCAATACGACCGCCTCTCCGGCACCCTCGCGTTCGTCGCTCCCGGCGTCGCCAACGCCATCCTCGCCTCCGGCGGCCGCCCGGTCGCTTTCCAGAGCACCTTCCCGGGCGTCGTCCCGCGCGATTTCAACGGCGTCGACAACGACGTCTTCCTGTTCAGCCAAGTGCCCTGAAATCGAATCGCCCCAAAGCGCACCTCCTTGCAAGCCGGCGAGACGGGATACAATCCCGTCTTCGTCGAATTCAACTTTGAGGAGGTCGGCGTGGAAAGGACTTTGGAATCCTTCTGCCGGAGCCTGGCTCTGGCTCTGCTACTGATTCTGGGCACAGCGGCCGGCACGCGCGCCGCCAGCGTCGAGCTGATCTCGAAGGCCGATCCGACGCCGGACAGCTCCGGCACCAGCTTCTCCTCCGGGATGAGCGCCGACGGCCGCTACGTGCTCTTCCATAGCGTCGCGCCCAACCTGGTTTCGGGGCAGGTCGACACCAACGGCTTCTACGACCTCTTCCTGCGCGACCGCGTGGCAAGTACTACCACGCTGATCTCGCACGCGGCCGGCAAGCCCAACGTGAGCGGGCATGCGCCCTATCAGTACGACCCCAATTACTACTCCGCCAACGCCACCCTCAGCGCCGACGGACGGTACGTCGCCTTCATCAGCTTCTGGACCGACCTGGTGCCGGACCCCTCGGGCACCAACGCGAGCGGCGACGTCTACCTCTGGGACCGGGTCACCGGCGCCACCACCCTGGTCTCGCACGCCGCCGGCGATCCGGCGACGATGGCGGACGGCTTCGCCATCGACGTCCGGATCAGCGCCGACGGCGGCACCGTCGCGTTCTCCAGCTCGGCGAGCAACCTCACCGCCGGCCAGGTCCCCGCCGTGGAGGGGAGGCGGTTCAACGTCTTCCTCTACAACCGCGCCTCCGGCGCCGTGACTCTGGTCAGCCATCACAGCGGCGCCCCCGCCATGGGGGGGAACGCCGACTCCAGCCTCCCCGCGCTCAGCTCCGACGGCGCCTACGTCGCCTTCGGGAGCCGTGCCTCGGACCTGATCCCGGGCTTCTCCTCGCAGCAGGACTCCGTCTATGTCTACCAGCGCGCCACCGGCGCGGTCTCCCTGATCAGCCATGCCGCCGGCGCGCCTCTCGGAGCCCCCAACGGCGGCTCCGGCAACGTCCACATCAGCGCCGACGGCCGCTGGATCGCCTTCACCAGCGCGGCCACCAACCTGATCGCCGGCGAGCTCCCGAATGTCTCGTCCTATGCGACCAACGCCTTCCTGTTCGACCGGGCCGCGGGAGCCTTGCGGCTGGTGAGCCACATCACGGCCTCTCCCCTGACGCCGGGGAATGCCAGCGACCTCGCGCTGAGCGCGGACGGCCGCTATCTGGCCTTCGACAGCCCGGCCCTCGACATGGTCCCCGGGCAGGTGAACCTCTCCAACGGCAGCAACGTGTTCGTCTACGACCGGGCCGCCAACGCGACCACCCTGGTGAGCCACAACCGCGACTCCGCGACCACCACGCCCGCGAGCTCCAGCTCCGGGGGGGCAAGCCTGAGCGCGGACGGCCGCTACATCGCCTACCAGAGCCAGGCCGTCGACCTCGTCCCCCATCAGACCGACGCCGCCAACAGCTTCGACGTCTTCGTCTACGACCAGTCCGCCAGGACCACCGTCCTCGCCAGCCACGTCCGCACCTCGCTCACCACCGCCGCCAACGGCATCTCGAATTCCCCGCGGATCAGCGACGACGGCTCCGTGGTCGCCTTCGGCAGCTACGCCACCGACCTCGCGGCGGGCCAGGTCGACCCCAACGGCTTCGAGGACCTCTTCCTGTTCGACCGCAAGTCGGCCGAGGTGACGGAGATCTCGCAAGCCGCCCCGGACCTCCCCGCCACCACTCCGATCGGCCCAAGCTCGTCGGCCGACCTCTCGGCGGACGGCCGCTACGTGGTCTTCGCCAGCCAGGCGTCCGGCCTGGTCGCGGGCCAGGTCGACACCCCCTACGCCACCGATCCCTATGGGGACCCGCATGGGACGTGGGACGTCTTCCTGCGCGACCGCGTGGCGGGGAAGACCACCTTGCTCAGCCGGTCGAAGGCCTCGCCGCCGACCTCCGCCGGCGGTTTCTTTCCGGCGCTCAGCGCCGACGGCAATTTCGCCGCCTTCTCCGTCCCCGCGCACGACGCGAACGGCCAGAGCCAGAGCCGGTTCACCGTCTACGACCGTGCGGCGGACGCGCTGATCCTCGCCAACCATCTCCCGGGCTCGGCGCAGCCCGACGGCGTCGTCTACGGCCGGCCGGCCCTCAGCGCCGACGGCCGCTGGATCGCCTACGTCTGCTCCGAGTGCCATCTGATCCCCGGCGAGCAGAGCGGCCGGCAGTTCGGCGGCCAGGCCCTCGACGTCTATCTCTACGATCGCGTCACCAACACCAACACCCTGGTGAGCCACGCGAGCGGTTTCCCCGCGACGACCGGCGACCGGGACTCGCAGGAGCCGCGGATCAGCGCCGACGGCCGATTCGTCGTCTTCAACAGCTACGCCGGCGACCTCGCCGCCGGCCAGACCGGGCCGCCGAGCACGGCGAACGTCTTCGTCTTCGACCGCACCACCGGCGCCGTCACCCTGGTGAACCATATGGCGGGCTCGCCCGCGGCCGCCTCGGGCCCCTCCTACGACGCCATGATCAGCGCCGACGGCCGCTGGATCGCCTACCAGAGCGCCGCGGCCGATCTCGTGCCGGGGCAGGTGGACATCGACGGCACCCTCGACGTCTTCCTCTACGACCAGGTCGCCGGCAGCACGGTCCTGGTCAGCCACGCGATCTCGTCGCCGGCGGCCGCCGGCACCACCAGCCAGACCTATTTCTATGGCGGCGACACCCCGCTCTCGCTCAGCGCGGACGGCCGCTGGATCGCCTTCGCCAGCCCGGCGACCGACCTGGTGCCCGGCGAGGTCAATCCGAACCAATATTCCGCCATCTACCTCTACGACCGCACCACCGGCGCGGTCTCCCTGGTCAGCTCGGCGGCCGGCTCCGCCACCGTCACGAGCTATGCCACGCAGCCCGGCATCAGCGCCGACGGCAGCCGGCTCACCTTCCTGAGCCCGGAGACCAACCTCATCCCCGGGCAGGGGGCGAGCCGGTTCGTCACCCTGTACCTCCAGGAGCGCGCCAGCGGCGCGCGCACCCAGATCGGCCGGGTGGAGGAGAAGGCCTCGTATCCGGACGGGATCACCACCAACGTCTCCTTCGTCACCCGGTTTTCCGCGAATGGCGGGGTGATCGCCTTTACCAGCGACTCGCCTCTGGTCGCCGGCGACTTCAACCAGAACTGGGACCCCTTCGTCTACGACGCCGCCGCGCAGGGCGGACCGGTGACGGTGCCCCCCTGCACGCTGTTCAACGGTGCGCTGCGCTCGAACGTCCGCAAGCCATTGATTGGAGTCGGCGCCGCCGGCGCCTGCGGCGTGCCGGCGGGCGCGCAGCAGGTCCAGATTCGGCTCACCGTCTCGCGGCAGACCGGAAAGGGGAACGTTCGGCTCTTCGCCGGCACCGCCACGGCGCCCCTCGGAATTCTCCGTTTCGACCGCGGAGCGAACCGAAGCGCCGCCTTCACCGTGCCGCTGGGGAACGGCGCCTTCGCCCTCCTCCCCTTCGTCGCCGGCAACGGCACGGTCCGTGTGACCCTGGAGATCGACGGGTATGTGCCCTGAACGAAAGACGCGGCCATGAAAAGCCTTCCGATGTTCCTGATCTTCGCCGCCCTGGGCGCCCCGGCCGGCTTCGCCGCAGGCTCCCTGGAGGTGCTCCACGCGATCGAGGCCTCGCCGGTCTCGGACACCGCCTCCGGTGACCTCGGCAGCGGCTCCTCCCAACTGCCCGCGCCGGCCTCGCTCAGCGCCGACGGCCGCTATGCCGTCTTCCTCAGCGGGGCGGCCAACCTGGTGCCCGGCCAACGAGACGTGAACGGACTGCCCGGCGATTTCGCCAACGGCAGAGACGTCTTCCTCGCCGATCTGACCGCCGGAACCCTGACCCTCGTCAGCCACGCCCTGGGACAGCCCGCCACCACCGCCAACCGGGGCTCGAGCGAGGCCCTCCTCAGCGCCGACGGACGCTGGGTGGCCTTCAAGAGCGCCGCCAGCGATCTCACCTCAGGCCAGCCGGGAGACAATTTTTTCAACAACGAGGACCTACTGCTCTACGACCGGGTCACCGGCACGACCACCCGCGCCGTGTCCGCGCGAGACCTGCCGGCCGGCTTTTTCAACCTGGGGTTCAGCGCCGACGGCCGCTACCTGTCCTTCGACAGCTACGCCGCCGTGGCCCCCGGAGCCACCGAAGGCACGAGTAACGTCTTCCTCTACGACCGGGTGGCCGGCACGACCCGCCTCGTCAGTCACATTGCAAGCCCGGCGGGCACCTCCTCGAGCACCCCCTCCTCCACTCCCCGGATCAGCGCCGACGGCCGTTTCATCACCTTTCTAGCCGAGGTTCCGAACCCCGGCCAGAGCTCGATCCTGACCGTGTACCTCTACGATCGCACCACGGATACCGTGCAGGGGATCGGACCCGGAGACGCCGCCGACATCAGCGCGGACGGCAACTACGTCGCCTTCCTCAACGGCGGAACCCTGCAGCTCTACGGCCGCGAGACCGGCACGACGACCCTGGTGAGCGCCACGGCCCGGGGGACGGACGGCGGCATTCAACCCCGACCGTTCGCGCTCAACGCCGACGGCCACTTCCTGGTCTTCGCTCCCCAGGCCTCGATTCCCGACACCGGAAGCGCCGGGCTGGCTCTCTACGACCGGATTCTGCGGACCACGACACCGTTGAGCCGGCCGGCGGGAGCGACGTCCCTCAACGGCCCGGCCGGCACTCCCGCCATCAGCGCGGACGGGCGGTTCATCACATTCGCCAGTTTCGCGATGGGTCCGGTCGCGGGCCAGACCAGCGTTCAGGAATGCGTTTTCCTGTTCGACCGCGCCGCCGGCCAGACCTCGCTGGTGAGCCATGCCGCCACCTCTCTCACTACCACCGGCAACGGCATGTCCTACGCGCCCGCGATCAGCGCCAACGGCGCCCGCGCCCTCTACTTCAGCCAGGCGACCGACCTCGAGCAGGGGCTCGGCGACCTCAACGGCACCCAGGATCTCTTCGCGTTCGACACCGCCTCGCGGGACAACCGCGCGGCCACGCGGCGGGCTCCCGATCTCCCCTCCGTGACGCCCCCCCTGGCCACCAGCCGCGCCTCGGCCATCAGCGCCGATGGCCGCTACGTCGCCTTCGAACGGCTCACTCCCGACAACGTTTCCTACGGGCAGTCGGACATCCTGCTCTACGACACAGTCGAGAAGACGACCCTCCTGGTCGATCACGTCCCCGCCTCGGCCTCCACGCCCGCCAAGGGGCTCTCCATCGCTCCGGTGCTCAGCGCCGACGGCCGCACGGTGGCCTTCTTCAGCACCTCGCGAAACCTCGTCCCCGGCTCCAACCCGGACGGGCGCTCCTGCCTCTACCTGTTCGACCGCGTCACGGGGGTGGTGACGTTCGTGGCTCGCGCCACCCTCCAGCTCGGGCCGACGGACGAGCGCACGCTCCTCCGGCCGGCGCTCAGCGCGGACGGCAACTGGCTGGCCTTCGTCAGCGAGGCCCCCGATCTCGTGCCCGGCCAGCAGGAGTCGGACCAGTTCCCGCCCACTCCCGACGTCTTCCTCTACGACCGGGCTCACGGCGCGATCATCCTGGTGAGCCACTCGTCCACGGGAGCCGCCGGCGCCAGCGGCTCCTGGGGACCGATCCTCAGCGCCGACGGCCGGTATCTGGCGTTTCTCAGCACCGCGTCGAACCTCCTCTCCGGAGAGGTCGGCGGCGCGCCCGGCGCCTATCTCTATGACCGGGTGACCGGTGTTCTGACCCTCCTCAGCCACCCGCGGAGCTCTCCCCTCACCGTCGCCTACGCCTACGACAATCTCGCCATGAGCGCCGATGGCCGCTACATCGCCCTGACCACCAACGCGGGAGACCTCGACGCGGACGCGGGCGACCTTGGCCCCGGCCTCTACCTCTACGATCGCGTCGCGGCCAGCTATCAGAGGGTCGCGGGCATCGACCTCCCGCCGCAGAAGGTGGCGCTCAGCGCCGACGGCCGGATTCTCGCCTTCTTCGCGGGCCATACCGTGATCCCGGGCGACTATTTCGGCCTCTTC
>DASWQX010001293.1:0-6216 GCA_036403495.1 Thermoanaerobaculia bacterium | reverse complement strand
CTAGCTCGGGACTGACCTGACCCCATGACCCAACACATCCTGGTGACCGGCGGAGCCGGCTTCATCGGCTCGCACCTCGTGCGCCGCCTGCTGGCGCGCGGCGACCGCGTGACGGTGCTCGACGACTTCAACGACTTCTACGACCCGGCGAGGAAGCGCGAGAACGTGGCGGCCACCCGGCAGACGCCGGGCGGCGACCGCTTCGCGCTCGTCGAGGGCGACATCCGCGACGCGGCCCTGGTCGACGCCCTCTTCGCCCGCGGCCGCTTCGACGGCGTCGTCCACCTGGCGGCGCGGGCCGGCGTGCGGCCGAGCCTCGCGGAGCCGATCCTCTACGAGGACGTCAACTGCATCGGCACCCTGCGCCTGCTCGAGGCCGCCCGCCGGCATGGGCCCGACCTCTTCCTCTTCGGCTCCTCGTCGTCGGTCTACGGGATCAACGAGAAGGTGCCGTTCGCCGAGGACGATCCGGTGAGCCAGCCGATCAGCCCCTACGCCACCACCAAGCGGGCCGGCGAGCTGCTCTGCTACAACTACCACCACCTCTACGGCTTCCGCACCGCCTGCCTTCGCTTCTTCACCGTCTACGGCCCGCGGCAGCGGCCGGAGATGGCGATTCACAAGTTCACCGACCTGATCTGGCGGGGTGGTACCGTGCCGATGTACGGCGACGGCGGCAGCCGGCGCGACTACACCTACGTCGACGACATCGTGGACGGGGTGCTGGCGGCGCTCGCGCTGGCGCCCGGCTTCGAGATCCTCAACCTCGGCGGCGCCGAGACCACCGCGCTCGCCGACCTCGTGCGCTGGATCGGCGAGGAGCTTGCCGTCGAGCCGCGGATCGAATATCTTCCGACGCAACCGGGGGACGTGCCGATCACCTACGCCGATGTCTCCAAGGCGGCCCGGCTCTTGGGGTACGCGCCGAAAGTCCCCATCCGCGAAGGCCTGCGCCGCTTCGTCTCCTGGTATCGCGAGCGCGCCGAGGGGGCGCGGAAACTGACAAGCTCCCGGCTTCAATGACCAATTAACGACTTCCAAGCGAGATCGTCGATGAACATCTGCGTCATAGGTAGCGGTTACGTGGGCCTGGTCACGGGCGCCTGCCTGGCCGACTTCGGCATGAACGTCGTCGGGGTCGACAAGGACCACGCCAAGGTGGAGGGGCTCACCCGCGGCAAGGTGCCGATCTACGAGCCCGGCCTCGACACCCTGGTCCAGAAGAACATGGCGGAGGGGCGGCTGCGCTTCACCACCGACCTCGGCCCCGCCATCGAGGAGGCCCAGGCGATCTTCATCGCCGTGGGCACGCCGCCGAAGTCCGACGGCTCGGCCGACCTCACCTTCATCCGCGAGGTGGCGGCCTCGATCGCCCAGCACCTCAACGGCTACAAGGTCGTGATCACCAAGAGCACGGTGCCCATCGGCACCGGCCGCATGATCGAGTCGATCATCCGCGAGGGGGCGGGCAGCAGGCACAAGTTCGCCGTGGTGAGCAACCCCGAGTTCCTGCGCGAGGGGTCGGCGATCGAGGACTTCATGCACCCCGACCGGGTGGTGATCGGCACCCGCGACGAGCGGGCGGCCGAGATGATGCGCGACGTCTACTCGCCGCTGGAAGCGGCCGACGTGCCGATCATCGTCACCGACGTCGAGACGGCGGAGCTGATCAAGTACGCCTCGAACGGCTTCCTCGCCACCAAGATCTCCTTCATCAACGAGGTGGCGCAGATCTGCGAGGCCTGGGGCGCCGACGTCGAGGTGGTCTCCAAGGGGATGGGGCTCGACAACCGGATCGGCCCCAAGTTCCTCCAGGCCGGCCCCGGCTTCGGCGGCTCCTGCTTCCCCAAGGACACCCGCGCCGCGGCCCAGATCGCCCGCGACTCGGGGCTCAAGTTCCGCATCATCGAGGCGGTGCTGGAGGTCAACCAGGTCACCCAGAAGCGGATGATCGAGAAGGTCGACCAGGCGCTCGGCGGCTTCGCCGGCAAGACCATCGCCGTCCTCGGCCTCTCCTTCAAGCCGAACACCGACGACCTCCGCGAGTCGCCGGCGCTGCCGGTGGTGCAGGCCCTGATCGACGGCGGGGCCACCGTGCGCGCCTTCGATCCCGAGGCGATGGAGGCCTGCAAGCCGCTCTTCCCCTCCGTCACCTACACCCGCGACGCCTACGAGGCGGCCAAGGGGGTGGACGCGGTGGTGATCGCCACCGAGTGGAACCAGTTCCGCAAGCTCGACCTCGACCGCCTGCGCAAGCTGGTGCGCGGGATGCTGGTAATCGACCTGCGCAATCTCTACGAGCCCGAGGAGATGGCGGCCGAAGGGTTCCGCTACGTCTCGATCGGCCGCCCCGAAGGGGTGCCCGCCGGTACAACGGGTAAGCCCGCGGCCGAGACCGCCGGAGCGCGCTCATGAAGCGAGTCGTCATCACCGGCGGCGCCGGCTTCCTTGGCTCCCACCTCTGCGAGCGCGGCCTGGCCGAAGGGAACGAGGTCGTCTGCGTCGACAACCTGCTCACCGGCCGGCTGGAGAACATCAAGCCGCTCCTCCAGCGCGACGACTTCGACTTCCTGGAGCATGACGTCTCCAAGCCCTTCGAGGTCGAGGGGCCGGTCGACTACGTCCTCCACTTCGCCTCGCCCGCCTCGCCGATCGACTACCTGGAGCTGCCGATCCAGACCCTGAAGGTGGGCTCGCTCGGCACCCACAACGGCCTCGGCCTCGCCAAGGCCAAGGGAGCCCGTTTCCTGCTCGCCTCGACCTCCGAGGTCTACGGCGATCCGCTGGAGCATCCGCAGAAGGAGAGCTACTGGGGGAACGTCAACCCGGTCGGCCCCCGCGGCGTCTACGACGAGGCCAAGCGTTTCGCGGAGGCGATGACCATGGCCTACCACCGCTACCACAAGGTGGACGCGCGCATCGTGCGGATCTTCAACACCTACGGCCCGCGCATGCGCCCGCGCGACGGCCGGGTGGTCCCCGCTTTCGTCCAGCAGGCGCTCACCGGCGAGCCGATGACCGTCTTTGGTGAGGGGAAGCAGACCCGCTCCTTCTGCTTCGTCGACGACTTGGTCGAGGGGATCTGGCGGCTGCTGATGAGCGACCTGCGCGAGCCCTGCAACATCGGCAACCCGCAGGAGATGACCATCCTCCAGTTCGCCGAGACGATCAAGGCGGCGGTCGGCAGCGCCAGCCCGATCGTCTTCAAGCCGCTGCCGGTGGACGATCCGCAGACGCGGCAGCCGGACATCACCCAGGCCCGCGAGAAGCTCGGCTGGGAGCCCAAGGTGACGCTCGCCGAGGGGCTGAAGACCACCATCGCCTATTTCCGAGGCCTGCTCGCCGAGCAGGGAGAGGTGCGCTAGATGGCCACCGTCCATTGCGCCCGCTGCGGCCGCACCGAAGCCCCGGCCCTCACCCGCCAGCCCTATCCCGGCAAGCTCGGCGCCGAGATCCGCGAAAAGATCTGCGCCGACTGCTGGGCCGAGTGGACGAAGATGGAAGTGATGATCATCAACGAGCTGCGGCTGAACTTCATGGAGCCCGCCGCCCAGGAGACGCTCGGCAAGCACATGCGGGAGTTCCTCTTCCCCGGCACGACCGATCTAGGCACGGTTGGGATCGGGAAAAATCCCGATCCCAGGTAGGCTCAGACAATGACCAGCGTAGAGCCTGACGACGAATCTCGCCTACTCCCAATCGCTGATTGGCAAAGACGGATTCTCGACGATCGTCTCGCCAACATCGAGCGGAACCCGTCCGACGAACAAACCTGGGAAGAGGTCAAGGCAGAGCTCTGGCCCTGATGAAGGCAGTCCCCCGCCACCTCCTCCTCCGCTTCCTGGTGCTGGTGGCGATCGTCGTCACCGGCTTCGCCGTGATGCGGTGGTCGCCGCTCGCGCAGTATTTAACGGTGGAACGGGCGTCGGCTCTGCTCACCCGGCTGCGCCAGACCTGGTGGGCGCCGCTGGCGCTGATCGGCACCTACATCGTGCTCTGCCCGCTGTTCGTGCCCGCCTCGCCGATGATGATCGCCGGCGGTATCGTGTTCGGCCCGGTCTGGGGCACGATCTACAACATCACCGGCACCTTCCTCGGCGGCTCGCTGAGCTACTTTCTCGGCCGGTTCCTGGGGAGAGACTTCGTGCGCCACGTGCTGGGGCACCGGCTCAAGAAGGTGGAGCAGCGGATCGCGCGGCGCGGGTTCTGGAGCTTGGTGGGGATCCGCTTCCTGCCGATCCCCTACCCGCTGGTGAACTACACGGCCGCCCTCGCCGGCGTGCGCCCCGCCCTCTTTTTGCCCACGACCGCGATCGGCCTGATCCCGGGCAACATCGTCTTCACCTACTTCGCCTCGCTGATCCCCCGCGCTGCGAAAGGTGGCGACCGCTCCAGCCTCATCATCCAGTTCATCGCCGCTACCGCGGGTCTGATCTTGCTGACGGTCATTCCGCAGATCTTGGCGGCGAGGAAGCGGCGGGAGCGGTACCGGGAGATTTGCGCCCAACGCCGTGAAAGGGGCCTGCTCGCCTCTTGACATCCCTGACAGGGATGAGTATCCTCTAAGAGTAATTCCTCCCCACTTGATCAGCGCTTCGTCGCCTCGGGTGGGGTTATTTTTTTGGAGGGACCGTGCCGGCCGAACCTACGGTCAAGCGTGCTATTGCGTTTTTCGACGGTCAGAACCTCTTTCACGCCGCTCGTAAGGCGTTCGGATACACCTTCCCCAACTACGATCCCGTAGCCCTTGCGGAGACGATTTGTGCCAAGCAAGGGTGGGAGCTTTCAGCAGTTCGGTTCTATACGGGCATTCCTGAGCCTGTAGACGATTCCCGCTGGAATCGGTTTTGGAACAACAAGCTCGCGGTTCTCGGAACTCGAGGCGTCTTCACCTACGCTCGCGCTTTGCGCTATCAGAAAAAGACCTTCAACTTGCCGGATGGTAGCCAGCACAACTTTCTCGTCGGGCACGAAAAGGGAATCGATATCCGGATCGCCTTGGACATCATTCGTCTCGCCCTGGATAGTCACTGTGATGTCGCTCTCGTTTTTAGCCAGGACCAGGACTTCTCCGAGATCGCCGAGGAGATGCGAGGAATTGTTCGGCGGCAGCAGCGCTGGATCAAGATGGCTTCTGCGTATCCTTCAAGCTCGGACTATCCCAACCGGAGAGGAATCGAGAAAACAGACTGGATTCGGATCGAGAAGAGCACCTACGATCAATGCTTGGACTCTAATGACTACAGAGTCTCCTACCCCTTTCCCAGTACCGCCTCCACCTCCGGCAGATCGATGAGCAGCGCCCCGCCGTTGACGAACTTCGACGGCTCGAACTCGTAATCGCGGATCACCCGCCGGAAGACCTCCTTCAGCGCCCGCGCGCCCAGGCGAGGCTGGCGGCCGGCCTCGGTGGCGACCCGGCGCACGGCGGCCGGCGAGATCGCCAAGTGGATGCCGCGGCTTTCGAAGTAGGAGCGGCTCTGGTGAAAGGCCGACTCGGGAGTCTCGAGGAAGATGCGGACCAACTCGTCCTGCCCGAGGTCGGGGAGCAGCACCACGGCGTCGAAGCGGGAGAGGAACTGCGGGCTCATGCCGTAGTCGAAGAGGTCCTCGTTGCGCAGCCAGTCGCGCAGGTTGAAGACCAGCTTCTCCATCACCTTCCCCGCCTCGACGACGGTGACCGGCTGCAACGCGCCGCGGTCCTTGCCGATCGTCACGCGGTCGAAGACGGCGTCGTAGAGACCCTCGAAGGCGCCGGCGCAGACGAACAGGAGCTCGGAGGAATCGACCGTCGCCGAGCCGCCGCCGGCCCAGGCGGGGAGGCCGAGCGGCACCGCCTCGTTCTCGATCAGCGTCAGCAGCGCCTCCTGCGCCCGGATCCCCGAGACGTTCGGCTGGCCGCCGACGTGCGAGCGGATCTTGTCCACCTCGTCCACGAATACCAGCCCCGAGGCGGCGCGGCGGAGGAGCATGTCGACCGGCACGCTGGGCCCGAGCTGCTCGCGCGCCCGCTCGAGCAGCCGGCCGAGCACGACCTCGCCCGGCCGTCCCCGCTCCGCCTCCTCGCCGAGCACGTTGGCATGGATCCGGATGACCGCCGAGCGCGCGGTGAGCACCGGGTCCGAGGCGAGGTAGCCCTCGACAGAGCGCATCAGCGTCGTCTTCCCCGTGCCCGAGGAGCCGATCATCAGGATGTTCCCCACCCTCAAGCCCGCG
>DASWQX010001292.1:0-1968 GCA_036403495.1 Thermoanaerobaculia bacterium | reverse complement strand
CCTTGCGGCCCCGCTTCTAGTCCTAAAACAAGCGTAATACATTATGCAATCGTTAAACAAAAAGTACTAGTGTGATTGCGTACAATTAGCGTGCCAGGACAGCCGCGCCCGGTCCCCTCGTCCCAATCTGTCGACTTCAGTGCCTCACCCCCTCTCTCGGTTCGATGGCCGGCACGGATCGGGGCATCCGGACCCCGACTTCAGGAGTCTCTCAATCAGCACAACCAGCAGCCGTGCAATCGTTCCACCAGGCGCAGAAATACCCCTTGCCACGGGTTCCACGACAACAAGCGGTAGATCAGCCGGCCACCGCTCCGAACGAGCTGGCACGGCATCTCGATCGGCGCCCCGCGAAACGTCGCGAACTCCATCCGCAACAACGTTCGCTTCTCGGCGGCGTGCTTGGCCGCATGCCGCGGCGTCACCGGCACCATCAACGCGCCCCACGCCTTCAGGCTCCAGGCCAACGACGCCATCACCATGTACGCCCAGTTGCTGACCAGGTCGTCCACCGGCGCCGTCAGCGCCCGCACGCCCCCCTTCAGTTGCGCGATCAGGTCCTCCTGGTCACACCGGTCGTTGGCCTGAAAGACGATCTCTTCGGCCGGGGATGTGCGATCGTTGGTGAGGTAAAAGAAGTAGCGATACTCCTCGCGCAACCGCACGCCTCCCCTGTCTCTACCCAGGCGCTTGCGGAGCACGACCATCCGGTAGCTCTTCTTGCAGGCACCGGGGCGGTAGCCGACCTCGGCGATCATCTCCTCGAGCAGATGGATCGTCTCGAACTTCCGCCTCTTGACGACCTCGTCCTTGACGGGCTCGCGCTCCTGGCGGGACACCGTCTTGATCGCATACCGCGGCGGTCGTTCCAGGAAGGTGTAATCCTCGGCCGGGAGTCGCTCGGCCAACTCCTTGAGGTTGGGCATCGCGTCGATGCCGAAGACGAACCGGACATCGCCGGCCTGATCCCAACGGTCAAGGTGCCTGGTCTGAGTGAAGTCGGTGTCGCCCCGCAGGAGGATCGCGCGAAAGCCGGCCCGGCGGCAGAGGTCGATCGCCTTGTCGAAGTAGATGTCGGCGTGCTCGTGCGAGGGGCGGTTGCCGCTGCGATTGACCAGGTAGAGCGGTTCGGCGGTGTTGGCCAGCGAGACGATCAGGGGATGATAGCCCCAGGTCCCCTTGTAGGACAGGTCGACCCCCCGCTTGCACCGGGCATCGGTGGCGACCAGGGTGCCGTCGGCGTCGAGGATGGCGCGGTCGAAGAACTCCGGGGCTTGTTCGGCCCAGACGCGGCGGCGGACGCCGTTGAAGGTCTCCATGAGGGTCAGGACATCGGCCTCGGTGAACCGGCGGCAGAAGTCGCCCTCGGTGGTGGGATCGGGGATGCGCCGGGCGCCGAGGGCGTCGAGGTAGACCTCGTCGTTGCGCCGCAGCTCGATGTGCTCGAGGCGTTGCCCGCCGGCGAGGATGTTGAGCGCGAGGTTCATGACGTGGTCGGATTCGTGGTAGGGGAGATGGCGCTTGAGGAGGTGGAGGTCGCGGTCGAGGTCGCGGATCAGGCCGGTCCTGCGCGCCAGCAGGAGCATGGCGCCGATGCCGCCGGCACTGAGGCCCTGGGCGCGGTCGGCGAGTTCGTAGTGGATATTGGTGGCGGTCATCATGGGCTGATCGCGTCGGGGTCCGGACCGATTCTCGATGCGGTTGGAGATCCTCCGCTGACGTTCGCGAAGGATCCTGCGGTTGCGCTGCCGGGTACTCTTGGCGTTGCGTTTTCGGACTTTCTTGCGGAGAGTAGCGGACACTCGAAACCCTTCGTAGTTTGGAATAGTCAGGATGTGTGCTTGCCTCAATTATTCCAAAAAACCCGGGGAGTTTCTAGCTTTTTCCGAGATCCTGACACCGATGCCCTATAGATCACGCTTGGTTGAGGTCTAGTCGCCGATCCGGGGAGTCCGCAAGGCCACGACG
>DASWQX010001291.1:0-5531 GCA_036403495.1 Thermoanaerobaculia bacterium | reverse complement strand
TTGCTTCCTCCCCAAGAACCGAGAAATGCTCAACCAGGTCGCCGACGAAGAACAAAAGGCGGAAGCGTGAATACTTGCCCCAAAGAATCCGAGCGGCCTCTACGCGGGTTTCCGCTTTATCGAGAAGGTCTCCCGGAAGAGGATCGAAGGAGGTACTCGGCGTGTCATCGCCGAGGCGAGCAATCTCAGCCATAAGCGCAGCCCAGACTACTGGACGATGCGCTAAGCGCAAGAGCCCGCGAGAGGCAGCAAACCTCATCTCTTGACGAGGAAGTTGTGCAAGCAACAGAGCCTCAGCCTCGGGTGAGTCATCATTGAGCAAATTCAGGCAGAGGAGGCCAGCAATGATCAGTTCGGATGGCGAGTCTGGGACCTGGAGGATGGCTCGCACTTGCGGCGCAAGGTCAGAGCGGTGACCGAGCCCAACAGCGAGCACGGCGCCCGGAGGAGTCATTGGCCCGTTGAACAGCACCAGGGCCGGAGCTAGATCGAGATCCGAGAAGAAGACTCCTTCGAGGTAAAGCTCTAAGTCACGTGGTATCTTGAGGCCAAATTTGATGACACCTTCGACCAACTCCTTGAAACGGCCTGCCATCGCAAGGATGGACAGAGCCCGCATCCCTGTGAAGATGACCTCGTCATCGGATTGCTTGACATCTATCGTTGCCACCCAACTCGTAAGGAAGTCCAAGCCTTCTGCCTGGATACCGCGAGTTATGAGGTCCATTGCGAGACGCTTTCCGAGAGGAGTCACCGCTCCACGGAGGTAGGATGCCGCAACGCGTGCGTATCCTTGCCCTCCAATCTTCAGTAGCACCGCTAATCCATCGTCGTCGACGTGTCGAGCCCAACGGCTGTCATTGGGGCCCAGCCGGATGAGGAAGTCAGCCAAGTTGTCTTCTAAAGAGCTGCCTCTGCGCCGCTCGAAACAATATAAAAGCTCACGGCGATGGATAGCTGCCAGAGTCCGGAGTGGACGGTTGAGCCCTTTTCCATCAGTCGGCTTCGCGGCTTCTGAGGCTAGTAGCTGCTCTGCCTGGTGAAGAAGAGATTCGACAAAAGCCTTAGGCATCCAGGTTTCGAATCTGCTATAGATCGTCGCAATCCACCAGGGATTAGGATGATTCTCCAGCAGAGCCAGGGCCCAACTGTGCGCTCGTGGCTCGTTGGCTGTCAAATAGAGTGGAAACCACCAGCCTCTGGTTGAGAGTAAAACACTTACGCTTTCGCCGCCAGGTTGAGGAAGAACAGTCTCTGGTTCAAGCAGCAATAATGCCCGGAGGGCAGCAGGACCCACCAGATCTTCGGTCTGAAAAATGCGGCTTCGCAGCCACTCGATCATAGACCTGTCACGGAACTGAAATACACAGTAGGCAATTGGGCGGTCTCCGGGTCCCGACACCTTCTGAAGGATTGTGTCACGATGGCGTAGCCAGATCTCCTCGCCAGAATCTATCTGCAGGAGCAGGAATACCAGATCCTTTAACGGTTCTCTTGACGGATCAGATTCCAGCAAGCGTGTCTCTACCCAGCCTGGATTCTGGCGTGCACAGGCCGCGAGAGCGTCGGCGAGTTGCTTTTGAAGAGGTAGCGAGTTCTCGTCCTGCTCCGAGCATAAGATTTGCCATAGTGGGCCTAAAGCGGTTGCCGTTGGCGCGAAAGCGAGGATGGATACTCCAATTTCTTGGAATTCCATATTAGCATTTTGGAGAAAAATCAAAGCGCGGCTGCCAATTTCTGTCAAAGAACTTTCTTCTCGGGATATATTTCGCAAGATTTCGAGGTAGCGAATTGACCAAGAGTTTTCGTTGGCAGCATGAGCCTGGAGACGTTCGAAGAGTGCGGGCAAGAGCCGGCTCCCGAGGCGCCAAGCTGAGGTAACAACGATCTCACCTGGATGGTGATCCTCTAACGCAGCAAGCAAGGCGACGGTCGCATGTAAGGTTCCATCGGCACCGGCAAGCTGCCAGAGAAGATCGGGTACGGCATCTCCAAGCCAGGGTTGACCTGGGTTCGTGACCTCGCTCAAACAAGCGAGTCCCTGTTGGACCAGCGCCTCGTCATTTATTTCGCCAGTGCACCAAGAGGCTATTAGTCCAGCTGCAACCGTCCAGGGAAGCATCCGAGGCTGTGCGAGCTCGACCACGCCGCGAGCGGCCTCCAATCGGAGGAGGCCGCGCCGGATTAGCCGGATGAGAGCTTGGTCATCAAAACCGGCCTCTCGAAGCTCTCGGACGCTCCACGGATAGCCACTCTGGTGCCCCAACACTGCAACGCTTTGTAGGAGAAGCCGGTCCATGGATATAGGCTGCCGTTCTAAGGAATGGTTCCAAAGCTCCTCAAGCAACTCGTATTCATGTTTCGTAGTTTGCCGAGTAGCTCGCCCAAGCTCTGCTTCTCCTTCACCTTCTTGCGACGAAACTACGTCTCCGGTTTCGCGGGTTTTGTCTGACCCTCTAAAAGTTTGCGATTTCACCTTCCCCTGCTCGACGGCTGTTGCCTCAAGAATCGCTATGACTTCAGTGGCAATGGCGACCAACGCCTCCTCTTGCTGAGCCTCCAGCATACCGAAGAGGGGAGTACCATCTTTGGGCATAGCATTGAGAGGCTCAAGCCATGGCACATATTTCCAGAGACAATGCCTTGCAATAATTGGAACGATTTGTAGGCCAGCAATTCTCTGACGCTCGAGAATTATTTTTATTTCCTCGGATTGGATAAAATCGGAATTGAGGAAGTCCTTGGAGATCAGGAGGATGGCTATTTTTGCGCGAGAAAGGGCCTCTTCAATCTTTTGGCGCCAGTTCTCACCCGCGTGAATTCGACGATCATCCCATACGTCCAGCAGGTCTTGCCAACGCGTCACCGAAAGGTGTTCGACGAGGCGATTCTTCCAATCCTCGTCCTTATGGCTGTAGCTGACAAAAACTAGTGGAGCGGCCATGAAAGCCCTAACAGGCTGAGTTCCGAGTGTTATGCTTGGCGACTGCTTGCCAGTCAAATGCTCATTGTAACGACTTTGAGCCGTAAGAGTCTATAGAGCTGAACGGGATTTGGTACTTTGTCGGTACTTGTGAGCTCAAGTTCTACGAATGGGCCGAGGCCGCTCTTGGGATGTTCCCCCTTTCCTCGCCGCTCAACCGGATTCAGGCAGCATCCATTCATAAGCAGGCTGCACGCTCACCCCGGTTTCCTCCAGGGGAATCGCCTGATCGCGGGTCATCACGAGCAGGCGCCGGGTCGCTCGCGGATGGGTAGACGCGGCCTGGGTGAGCGCTCGTAGCTCGCGGTCCATCGTCAGAGGGGCCGAGGGGTCGGCGCAAACTTGCACCAGCTCTTCAGCTCCGGCGAGGTAGCGGACGAAGAAATCCACCTCGAAGCCTTCCGCGGTCTTCACGTAGGCCACCTCGGCCTTGCGGCGCTCCAACTCGTTCAGCACGGCGGTCTCCAGGGCGTGGCCGAGGTTGGAGCGGCCGCTCGTGTCGTAGGCGCGGATCAGGCCCGGGTCTACCGGGTAGAGCTTGCGCGGGTTCGAGTTGCGCTGCCGCTCTGACTCGGTCGCCAGCGGCACGGCGCTGAGCAGGAACGCATCCAGCAGGTGGCCGAGCATGGCATGCACGGCGTCCTTCGCCACGCCGTGCCCCTGGGCCTTGAGGTCCTGGTGAAGCCGGTGCACGCTGAAGCTCCCGGTCGGATTGCGCAGGCACTGGCGCACGAGCCAGCGCAGCGCAGCCACCTGCGAAACACCGTAGCGCTCCACGACGTCGCGGAAGAGCACCGTGTCCACGTAGCCTTGCAGCAACTCGATACGAAGCGGGGAGACGAGTCCTTGCGTCTCGGGAAAGCCGCCCTCGAGCAGATACTCGCGGAATCGTTTTTCCATCAGAGACCGCTCCGCCGCAGTCCAGCGCGTCGCGGCCTGTTCCGGCTCCTCGCCGCGATGGCGGAGGAACTCGCGGAAGCTGAAGGGGCGGATGACCGTCTCCATGCCGCGCCCGCGCAGCGACGTGTGGACCTCGCGGGAGAGCATGCGGGCCGAGGAGCCGGAGACCACGATCTCGACCTGCTCGGAATCCATGACCCGGCGCACGAAGCGCTCCCAGCCTGCGACGAGCTGGATCTCGTCGAGGAACCAGTGCACCGTCTCACGGCCGCGCAACTCCGGGTAACGGCGGTAGTATTCCTCGAGCAAGAGCGCGAGCTGATCCGCGGCCAACTCGGCGAGCCGATCGTCGTCGAAGCTCACGAAGACTGCACGCTCTGGCGGCAGGCTCTCCCGCCGCGCGGCCTGCAACTGGCGCAGGAAGGTTGTCTTGCCCGCCCGGCGCATGCCGATGACCGCATGCACTTTCCCCGGCACTGCCGGGAGCCGGGCATCGCGCCGGGTGAGCCGCGGGGGCGGCGTCGGCGCAAGCGCGGCGTTGAGCTTCTCGAGCAGCACCGGGTGTAGAGGCATGGCCGTACCTTGATCGACAAGGTGTCCTTTTGTCAAGGACACCTTGGAGTGAATCCGGGTTTTCTGCAAGGACACTAAGCCCGCCGATACCTGGCCGGATCCGAGCCGGGCGGGTGGCCTCGGTGTAGATGCTCAGGTCGCGACCGACACGGACACGACTCCCGACACGTGCCCCTCGGCCTTCGGCCGGATGATGATCTCGACGTCGCGATCGAGGAGGTTGACGAAGTGGAGCAGCCGTTCGGAGGAGAATCGGCTCAGCTTGTAATTCTTGAGCTCCGAGACGTGAGGCTGCGGAATGCCGAACAGTTGCGCCGCGCGCGCCTGCGTCAAGGGGCGGGCCGCGATAAGCTCGTTGAGCCACATCGCGAGCTGCACGCGCAGCCTCCGCTCGTCGGCGTCCGGGAAGCCAAGATCCACCAGCACGTCACCGCTCCCCGCGTCGACGGTCTCCGTTTCAGTCTTCTTGTCTCGCATAGCGCACCTCATAGTCGCTTTGTGCCGTTCTCAGGCGCTCATGAATCAGGACGACGTCCTGTTTGGCTGTACGCACCCCCGAGGGCGATTTCTTCTGGAAGCAGTGCAGGACATAGACCGCCTTCTCGAAGCGCACCGTGTAGACGGCCCTGAACGCATCGCCGTGGTGTTCTTCGACTAGCTCGCTTTGCCCGCCGCCATCAGATTGGCGTCGCGGGCCAGGAGCCACTCCCCTCCGGACGACCTGCGAAACACCGTCAACACATGCCCCATCCGTTCGGTCCTATTCCCCGTTTCCGTGGAAGTCATTGCCATCGACAGATGAGACCACGAATAGGCGAGGTCTCCGGACACCTGGAGATCCTTGACATCCTGCGTCGCCTCGATCTCCACTTTCCCCGCGAAGCTCCTGAAGCCGGCCTCGAAGTCGGCTTTGGTCATCGGCGGATTTCCGGACGTGAGGAAGATGGCGTCGTCGGTCATCAGGGCGAGAACGCCTTCGACGTCCCCTTCGGCCGTGCGCCGGCTCCACTCGGCCATGAGGTCTCGGATCTGCTGCTCGTCGGTTGCCATGGAGGTCCTCCTGTCCGTGATGCCT
>DASWQX010001290.1:0-3518 GCA_036403495.1 Thermoanaerobaculia bacterium | reverse complement strand
ATGAAAAAGCGATCGACAGCCTGACGACGACCGTCTTCACGCCGGGGAGCCTGAAGGGAGCTCCGGTACCCGTCTGCTACATGGCGAGGCTCAACATCGATTACCAGTAATCGTTCGGTAGTCCCCAGATACCCCCGATCGTCTCAACCCGCCGCGACGGCCGAGCCGCCCGGGAGGGGCGAGGTGAGCGTCTGCCCCATCTCCACGCTCGTCCGCTCGAAGACGGCGACGCGCGTGCCGCGCGAGAACGAATCCGGATCCTTGAAGTCCCCACCCTCCGGGTTTAGGTAGACGCTGAACTTTCCTCGCCGGTCGAGGCCGATCGCGACGTTGCCGTTGGTGACCGGCACCGCCGTGAACGGCGCCGAGCGGAAGGTGAGGCGCGCGCTCCCCTCGCCGATCGACCCCGTTGAACAGCGAGCCCAGGATTCCTTCCAGATGGAGGAAATAGCCGAGGTCCTGCGACCTGCCCTGGGTGTCCAGATAGAAGCGGCCGGTGACGTACCAGGCGACGCGGCCGGGGGTGATCGGCATGGGGGAGCCCTCCTCGAAAAGGTCGGCGCATTGTCTCACAGGCGACCGCGCCCGGGCATAAATGCCCGGGCTACGTTTCAACCAAAAAGCCGGCTGAAGCCGGCTCCCAAGAATGCTTGCCGAGGAGCCGGGTTTACCCGGCTTTTCGTTTGGAGCGTAGCCCGGGCATTCATGCCCGGGCGGGTCCGCGCCGCGCGCCGGTCCGCGGCGGCTACGGCCCTGTAGATAAGCTTCAACGGGCGCTCGCCCGGATCTGCGCTACAACTTCCTCCCACGAGAGTCCGGTCGGTCCCTCCGCCTCCAACTCATCGAGGCGGCGGTCCAACTCCTCCCGTTGAGAGTCAGACATCGGAAAGGCCTCCGGGTCACGGCCCAGGCTCTCCCATAGCTGGTCGAGCAGGTCGAACTGCTCATCCCGTCTCAGACTCTTGACGTTCACCGCGCTCTTACCCATGCCGGCATAATCCCATAAGGAGGGCGGCCAGAGGGAGGCTTGGCAGAATCGCCCTCCCCTCCCCCCGTGCTAGCATCCCCCCCGTGAGCGCACGGAGGGTCCCATGAAGGTCGCTGTGATCGGCGGTGGGCCGGCGGGGTTGTATTTTTCGCTGTTGATGAAGAAAGCGAACCCGGCGCACGAGGTGGTGGTGCTGGAGCGCAACGCTCCGGATGCCACGTTCGGGTGGGGCGTGGTCTTCTCGGACCAGACGCTCGGCAACTTCAAGGCCGCCGATCCGGAGTCGTTCCAGACGATCTCCGACAACTTCGCGCGATGGGACGACATCGACATCCACCTCAAGGGGCGGACGATCACCTCCGGCGGCCATGGCTTCGCCGGCCTCGCGCGGATGAAGCTGCTGGAGATCCTCCAGGAGCGCGCCGCCGGGCTCGGCGCCGACCTCCGGTTCGGGTGCGAGGTGCGCGACGACTCCGACCTCCCCGGCCTGGGCCTCGGCGACGCCGATCTCGTGGTGGCCGCGGACGGCGTCAACAGCGCGGTGCGGCGGCGACACGCGGCGGAGATCCGGCCGGACGTGGTCTCGGGGCAGGCCAAGTTCGTCTGGCTCGGCACCACCCGGCGATTCGACGCCTTCACGTTCATCTTCATCGAGAACGAAGCCGGGATCTTCCAGGCCCACGCCTACCGCTTCAGCGAGACCCATTCGGCGTTCATCGTGGAGTGCGACGAGGAGTCCTGGCGCAACGCCGGCTTCGACCGCATGGACATCGACGCCACGATCGCCGCCTGTGAGGGGATGTTCGGCCCCTGGCTCGGCGGGCACCGGCTGCTCGCCAACATCCCGCCCCACCTGCGCGCGGCGCCCTGGCTCAACTTCTCGCGGGTGCACTGCGAGCGTTGGTGGGAGCGCTGGTACCAAGGACATCTGGTGCTGATCGGCGACGCCGCGCACACCGCCCACTTCTCTATCGGCTCCGGCACCAAGCTCGCCATGGAGGACGCGATCGCCCTCTCCCGCATCCTCAACGGGCCGGACGCGGCCGATCTGCCGCGCGCTCTTCAGGCCTACGAGGACGAGCGGCGCACCGAGGCGCTGCGCCTCCAGAACGCCGCCCGCAACTCCATGGAGTGGTTCGAGAACGTGCGGCGCTACGCGCGGCTCGATCCCGAGCAGTTCGCCTACAGCCTGCTCACCCGCAGCCAGCGCGTCAGCCATGAGAACCTCCGCCTGCGCGATCACGCCTATCTCGAAGGGGTCGAGCGCTGGTTCGCCAGCCGCGCCAGCCGCAGGGAGCTGCCTAAAGCGCCGCCGCCAATGTTCACGCCGTTCACGCTGCGCGGGATGACGGTCGAGAACCGCGTCGTGGTCTCGCCGATGGACATGTACAGCGCCGAGGAGGGGACGCCGAACGATTTCCATCTCGTCCACCTGGGCGCGCGGGCAATGGGCGGCGCGGGGCTGGTGGTAACCGAGATGACCTGCGTGTCGCAGGAGGCGCGGATCTCGATCGGTTGCACCGGCATGTACGAGCCGGAGCACCGGGCCGCCTGGCGGCGGATCGTCGAGTTCGTCCACGCGCAGAGCCGGGCGAAAATCTGTCTTCAGCTCGGCCACTCCGGACCCAAAGGCGCGACCAAGCGGATGTGGGAGGGCATGGACGATCCTTTGGAGGAGGGCGCCTGGCCGGTGATGGCGGCCTCCCCGGCTCCCTTCAAGCCCGGTCTGCAGACGCCCCGCGAGATGACGCGCGCCGACATGGACCGGGTGCGCGAGGAGTTCGTGCGCTCGACGCGGATGGCGATCGACGCGGGGTTCGACATGGTCGAGCTCCACTGCGCCCACGGCTACCTGCTCTCGGGTTTCATCACGCCAATCTCGAACCGCCGCGCGGACGAGTACGGCGGCAGCCTCGAAAACCGCTTGCGTTACCCGCTGGAGGTCTTCCGCGCCATGCGCGCGGTCTGGCCCCAGGAGCGGCCGATGTCGGTGCGCATCTCGGCGACCGACTGGGTCGAGGGGGGGATCGAGGGGAGCCACGCGGTGGAGGTGGCGCAGGCGTTCCATCAGGCCGGCGCGGACATCATTCACGTTTCCGCCGGGCAGACGACGGCGGACGCCAAGCCGGTCTACGGGCGCATGTTCCAGACCCCCTTCTCGGACCGCATCCGCAACGAGACGGGGATCCCCACGATCGCCGTCGGCAACATCACCGAGCCCGATCAGGTCAATTCGATCATCGCCGCCGGCCGCGCCGACCTCTGCGCCCTGGCGCGCCCCCATCTCGCCGATCCCAACTGGACCCTCCGCGCCGCCGCGCAGCTCGGATATAAAGATCAGTCCTGGCCGGTGCAATACCTCTCCGGCAAGCAGCAGCTCGAACGGACCTTGGAGCGGCAGCGGCAGATGGAGATGTTGGGGACGAGCTCGATTTGAGGATGACGACCTGAGAATGGCGACGATCGTGGCCTGCGACCTCACCCCCGGCCCCTCTCCTGAAGGAGAGGGGGGGCGAAGCTGTAAGGTCTT
>DASWQX010001289.1:0-3673 GCA_036403495.1 Thermoanaerobaculia bacterium | reverse complement strand
GGTAGATCCGGAAGCTGCCGCTCGATGCCCGCTGGAGCCCTTCGCGGAGGGTGGCCAGCAGGGCGTCCTGCGGGCTGACCGACGGTTTCTTGCCGAAAAGGCCGCCGAGAAAACCTGCGTCGGGAGGGGACTCGGGAAGGTCGATGTCGATGAACATCGCGCCGGCCGTGTTCAGCACCAGGCTGCCGTAGCTGTTGCGCGTCACCACCCCGGCAGGGTCGCCGCCGCGGCCTTTCAATTCCTGCACGATCTCCTCGCGGAGCGGCTTGCCGGCATAGGCGTAGCCGCGGTTCAGGTCGAGCCCCTGCTGCACCCGCTGGGCGAACGCGGCGAGCCGTTCGTGGGCTTTCTGCTCCGCCCCGGCCCGGTCCTCGTTCGACCACCCCCAGGCCACGATTTCGTAGTAGGGGCGGTCGAGGGCGGTGGGGACCTGGCCGGTGGCGCGAACCCAATAGCGTGGGATGTACATGCAAACCTCCTATCGGACCTCGAACAGCCCTTCGACCTCAACCGCCACGTCGTAGGGGAGCGCGCTGACGCCCACCGCCATGCGGGTGTGCCGCCCGGCGTCCTGGAAGATCTCCACGAAGAGGTCGGAGGCGCCGTTGATCACCTGGGACTGCGCCACGAAATCCGGCATGGAGTTGACGTAGCCGGCGATACGGACGCAGCGCACGACCCGGTCGAGATCCCCGTCCAGCTCGGCCCGCAGCAGGGCCACGAGATTGAGGGCGCACAGCCGGGCCGCCTGCTGCCCTTCCTCGACGCCAAACTCGCGCCCGAGCTTGCCGATGAAGCGGCGCTCGCCGTTCCACTGCGAGAGCTGGCCGGTCAGGTAGACCAGGTTTCCGGTCCGCACCGCGGGGACGTAGTTCGCCCCCGGCTTGCTGGGCTGCGGCAGCTCGATTCCGCGCTCTTTCAGACGGTCGGCGATGAAGCTGGGCATGAGCCGAGACGATAGCATTCCGCGGTCCACTCGCCGCGACGTGCCACATTATCCGGGTAGTGGCACTGCTGATCCTTTTGTGGCATAATGAGGCCATGAAAGAGCTTCTCGCATCGACCAAGGTTCCCGTTGGTCCCCAAGGCCGCGTCGTGATTCCGTCCGAGATCCGCCGCATGCTGGGAATCGCTCCCGGGGACGTCCTCATCGCCGTCGTCCAGGACGAGCGGCTCGTGCTCGTGAAACGCGAGGCCGTGCTCCAGGGGCTGCGCCGGCGCTTCGCGCACATTCCTGCCGGAGTCAGCCTCGCGGACGAGCTCATCGCCGAGCGACGGGCCGAGGCGAGGCGGGAAAGCTAGCGCCATGCCGTTGCTGGAAAGCCGGGGTTGCGTTCTGGACGCTTCCGCCCTTCTGGCCCTGCTGCAAGGGGAACCCGGAGGCGAGGTGGTCGAGGAGCTCATGGAGACCGCGGCGATCTCCAGCGTGAACTGGTCGGAGGTCATCCAGAAGACTCTCGACCGGCAAGCGGACATTGAAGGGCTCAGGCAGCAACTAGAGGCGCTGGGACTCGAGGTCGTCCCTTTTACGGCGGTCGTCGCCGAGACGACGGCCAGGCTGCGGTCCGCCACCCGCCAAGCGGGCCTCTCTCTCGGCGATCGAGCCTGCCTGGCGACGGCCGCCGTCCTCGGCCTCCCCGCGGTCACCGCCGACCGGGTCTGGCCCGACCTCGGGCTCCCCATCGAGATCCGCGTCGTGCGCTGACCAGATCAGTGTCATGAACCTCGGATCAAGCCCTCGCCAGAGGCTGGGTTTGACGGGCGCCGTGGCGACCCTGACAGCCCTGCTGTCAGGTACGGCTCCTGCCGGCGGTGAGGAAACCAAGGCCATCCAGCCCGCCCTGATCTACGAGGCGGAAGGCTTCGTGGACGCCGCCGGGGGCGTGCGGCGGGGTGCGACGTATCTCGGCGACGTGAACCTTCAGCTCACTCTCGATCTCGAGCAGCTCGCCGGCTGGCGGAATACGACGGTCTTCCTCTACGGCCTCGGGACCCATGGCGGCCAGCCCAGCCGCTTTGCCGGGGATGCTCAAGGAGTCAGCAGCATCGAGGCGCCGCGGACGTGGACGCTCGAAGAGGCCTGGGTCGAACGGAACTTCCTCGGGAACCGTCTTTCCGCTCTGATCGGGCGCTACGATTTGAACAGCGAGTTCTATCACCTGCACGCGGCGGACCTCTTTCTCAATTCGTCCTTCGGCATCGGCCCGGAGCTCTCCCAGAGCGGCCAGGAAGGCCCATCCATCTTCCCGAGGACCGCGGTGGGAGGCCGTTTCGAGGTCAAGCTCGTGGAGGGCGTCGTGCTCCGCAGCGCGGTGCTCGACGGTGTGCCGGTCGAGCGCCCGGACGGGCGGGACCTCTTCGCGAAAGGCGACGGCCTGCTGCTCGTCGACGAGGCGGCCTTCCTCTTCCGGCCGGCCCAGGGAGGGGAGAGTCGAATGCCGCACCGGTTCCGCCTCGGCAGGGAAGCGCAGTTGCCGCCGTATGACGCGAAGCTGGCGATCGGCGTGTGGCATTACACGGCGAGCTTCCCGGACCTCAGCAGGACGCGCGGCGATGGAACCCCCGAGACGCACCACGGGAGCTCGGGAGCCTATGTGATCGGCGACACGGTCGTGTCCAAGGGAGCGGACGGGCGCGAGCTCCGGGTGTTCGGACAGGCCGGCATCGGCGATTCCCGTGTCGACCGGTTCGGCTGGTACACCGGCGGCGGCGTCGACATCGCCGGCGTGATTCCGGGCCGCCCGAACGACGAGGTCGGGATCGCTCTGGCGACGGCCCGCAACGGCGGCCATTTCATCGCGTCGCAAACCGCGGCGGGACAGCCGACCGGCAGGGCCGAAACGACCGTGGAGCTCGCATATCTTGCCCAGGTGACATCCTGGCTCTACGTCCAACCCGACATTCAGTACGTCTTCAGGCCGAATACCGATCCGCGGGTGCCGAACGCGCTGGTCGGCCTCCTTCGCGTCGAGCTGGCCTTCTGACCGGGTCTCGTCCGAACGAGCCGCCATCGCGGCAGAGAAGCCGACATCGCGGTGAACGAGCCGCCATCGCGACGGATGAGAGGACGTTGCGGTGAACGGAGCGATGTCGTGACGGATGGCTCGACGTTGCGGTGGATCAATGCACGTTGCGATGGATAAGATGACGTTGCGGTGTATCTGTCGACATTGCGGCAGACGAGCCGACGTTGCGGTGGAACTGGAGACGTTGCGGCAGAACTGCCAACGTTGCGGTGAAGCTCCTGGCATTGCGGCGGAGCCCTCGACTCTGCGGCGGCGCTCTCGACGTTGCGGCGGAGCGCTGGACATCGCGGCAGATCCGTCGACATCGCGACAAATCCCTGGACTTTGCGGCGGCGCCGTCGACATTGCGGTGGAGCCGGAGACATCGCGGCGGAGCGGCCGACATCGCGGCAGATCCGGCGGGAAAAGAAGCCTCCGCCTCACTCGAAGTCCACGAAGTCGTCCTCCCAGTACTCGTGCTCGCCGCGGATGTTCGTGGAATGGCGCTCCTTCTCCAGGGCCCGCAACTGGACGCGGCGGATCTTCCCCGAGATCGTCTTCGGGAGCTCGGCGAACTCGATGCGGCGGATGCGCTTGTACGGGGCGAGGTGCCCGCGGGTGTAGCGAAGGATCGAGAGCGCGGTCTCGCGCGAGGGCTCGAAGCCCGC
>DASWQX010001288.1:0-2574 GCA_036403495.1 Thermoanaerobaculia bacterium | reverse complement strand
AAGAGCGAGCAGCGGCTGGTCGTGGCCGTGATGGTCACCGCCGCGTTCCTCTCCCTGTTCATGAACAACATCGCCGCCGCCGCCGTGCTGCTCCCGGCCGTCTCGGGCGCGGCGCAGCGGTCGGGGGTCAACCCCTCGCGGCTGCTGATGCCGCTCGCCTTCGGAACCATCCTGGGGGGGATGGCTACCCTCCTGACCACCACCAACATCGTGGTCAGCAGCCTGTTGCGCGATCAGAACCTCGCCGGCTATGGCCTGCTCGACTTCGCGCCGCTCGGGCTGCCGATCGTCGCCGTCGGCATCGGCTATATGGCGCTCTGGGGTCGGCGGCAGCTCCCGGCGCGCTCGCCGGTCCAGCTCTATGAGGACCTGCAGCGCCAGGAGGCCAACCTCGCCCAGGTCTACCACCTGGGCGAGACGCTGGCCCGCGCCGGCGTGCCCGCGGGATCGCCGCTGGTCGGCCAGACGCTCGCCGGCAGCCGGCTGCGCGAGACGTACGGCGTCAACGTGGTCGCCATCGAGCGCGACGACCGCATCGTCCGCGCCCCCTCCTCCGATCAGGAGCTGCGAGCCGAGGACGTCCTCCTCCTCTCGGGTGAGCCGGACGGCCTGGAGCGCACCGCGGACCTCGACGTCCTGCCGCCGCGCGACTGGCGCGACCGCGACCTCGAATCGCGCTCCGTCGTGCTCGTCGAGGCCGTCCTTTCGCCCCGTTCGGACCTGATCGGCCGCACCCTCCGCGAGACCCGCTTCCGCGACCGCTACGGCATGGCGGTGCTGGCGATCTGGCGCGCCGGCCACTCGCTCCGCGCCGGGCTGACCGACCTCCCCCTCCAGCTCGGTGACGGGCTGCTGCTGCAAGGCGAGCGCGGCCGGCTGCCGGTGCTGCGCGCCGAGTCCGACCTGATCGTCCTCGACCGCGGGGTGGACGAGCCGCCGCCGTCGCGCCGCCGCAGCCGGATCGCCCTGGCGGTGATGATCGCCACCCTCGCCATCGCCGCCAGCAACCGCTTCGGGGTCGGCGAGGTGATGCTCGGCGGCGCGCTGGTGATGATCCTCACCGGAGCGCTGTCGATGGACGACGCCTACCAGGCGATCGAATGGCGGAGCGTCTTCCTGGTCGCCGGCATGCTGCCGCTGGGAACAGCGATGACCAAGACCGGCGCCGCCGACCTGATCACCCGCGGCCTGCTCTCGGTGCTGGGCGGAGCGGGCCCGCTGGCGCTGCTGGCCGGGCTGGTGGCCCTCGCCATCCTGCTCACCCAGGCGATGAACGGCGCCGCGGTCGCCGCCGTCATGGCGCCGATCGCCATCCAGACCGCCCAGCGGATCGGCGTCGATCCGCGCTCGATGGCGATGGGCGTGGCGCTCGCCACCTCGATGGCTTTCCTGACCCCGCTCGGCCACCCGGTGAACATCCTGGTGATGGGCCCCGGCGGCTACCGTTTCCGCGACTACTTCCGGGTCGGCCTGCCGCTCACCCTGCTGCTGTTCGTGCTGATCGTCGGCCTGCTACCGCTGGTCTGGCCACTTCGGTGAGCCAGGGGGGGAACAGGGACGAACATGGACTGATACGGGGACGGCAAAGATCGTTGTCCCTGTTTGTCCCCGTGGGTCCCTGTAAGTCCGTGAGGGAGTAAAATCAGCGCACCGTATTAGCCCGCGCCTGCCGCCGCCGAAACGCCCGCGCCGTCTTGCGGTTGACGTTGACGGCGATCTCGGGGTTGAGGCGGGTGAACCACCAGAGCAGCTTGGCGTAGAACGGGAAGACGATCATCGGCTTGTTCCGCTCGACGCCGCGCAGCACCTTGCGGGCCGCCACGTCGACGTCGACGAACTTGAAGGGGATCAGCGACTTGACCCCCTCCGCACTGGTGCCGGCGTAGGCGCCGTTCTCGAAGATGCGGGTCTGGATGTAGGCCGGGCAGACGACGTTGACATGCACGCCGAGGTCCGCCCCTTCCGCGCGCAGGGTGAGCGAGAGGCCGACGACGCCGAACTTGCTGGCGGCATAGGGCGAGCCGAGCGCCATCCCGCCGATTCCCGCCAGCGAGGCGATGTTGACGATTTGGCCCGAGCCCTGTTTGACCATCCGCGCGTAGGCCGCCGTGGCGCCGTGGACGACACCCCAGAGGTTGACGTCCATCACCTTGTGCCAGAGCTCGAGAGGGATTGTCTGCGCCTCGCCGGCGGCGGCCATGCCGGCGTTGTTGAACACGTAGTCGAGATGGCCGTGGGCGGCGATCGTGTCGTCGAGCAGCCGTTCGAACGCCGCCGGATCGCGCACGTCGAGAGCCGCCGCCGAAGCCCGGCCGCCGGCGGCCATGATCCCGTCCGCCACCTCGCGGCAGGCCGCCTCCTGGAGGTCGGTCACCACGACGACCGCGCCGCGCCGCCCCATCTCCTCGCACAGCGCCCGGCCAAGCCCGGAAGCTCCGCCGGTCACCACCGCCACGGCCTTCTGAAACGGGCTCGCCGCCATCGTCGCTCTCCTTTAAAGAGCAGCAGAGTAGCACCGGTGGAAAAGGCGGCCGGTCTCATCGTCACGCATCGACCCGCGTGCGCACTCCATGA
>DASWQX010001287.1:0-4126 GCA_036403495.1 Thermoanaerobaculia bacterium | reverse complement strand
GATCACGCCGCCGAGACCGTAGACGAGCAGGTTGCGCCGCAGCAATGCGGCGGCGCCGACCGGGCGGTAGCGCACCCCGCGGAGCGCGAGCGGCACCAGCGCGCCGATGATCAGCGCGTTGAAGATCACCGCCGAGAGGATGGCCGACTGCGGAGTACGCAGCCCCATGATGTTGAGCGCCTGGAGCAGCGGAAACGTCGCCAGGAACATCGCCGGAATGATGGCGAAGTACTTTGCCACGTCATTCGCGATCGAGAACGTGGTGAGCGATCCGCGCGTCATCAGCAATTGTTTGCCGATTTCGACGATTTCGATCAGCTTGGTCGGATTGGAGTCGAGGTCGACCAGGTTCGCGGCTTCCTTGGCGGCTTGCGTGCCCGAATTCATCGCCACCGCGACGTCGGCCTGCGCGAGCGCCGGCGCATCGTTGGTGCCGTCGCCGGTCATCGCCACCAGCCGGCCGCCGGCCTGGTAGTCGCGGATCAGCTTGAGCTTGGCCTCCGGCGTCGCCTGCGCCAGGAAGTCGTCAACCCCCGCCTCGGCGGCGATGGCGGCGGCGGTCAAGGGGTTGTCGCCGGTGATCATCACCGTCTTGATCCCCATCTCGCGCAGCTCGGAGAAGCGCTCGCGGATTCCCCCCTTGACGATGTCCTTGAGATGGATCACGCCGAGCACCTGCGAGCCCTCGGCCACCACCAGCGGTGTGCCGCCGGAGCGGGCGATGGTCTCCACCTTGCTGCGCACGTCCGGCGGGAAGGCCCCCCCCTGCGCGCTGACCCAGGCCTCGACCGCGTCGGAGGCGCCCTTGCGGAACTGCCGGCCGTCGAGGTCGACGCCGCTCATCCGCGTCTGCGCGGAGAAGGGGACGAAATGGGCCTTCAAGGCGTGGATGTCGCGCTCGCGGATCTGGTATTTCTCCTTGGCGAGGACCACGATGCTGCGCCCCTCCGGGGTTTCGTCGGCCAGCGAGGAGAGCTGGGCGGCGTCGGCAAAGTGGGCTTCGCCGATCCCCGTCACCGGCAGGAATTCGGTGGCCTGCCGGTTGCCGAGGGTGATGGTGCCGGTCTTGTCGAGCAGCAGCACGTCGACGTCGCCGGCCGCCTCGACCGCGCGGCCGGAGGTGGCGATCACGTTCGCCTGAATCATGCGGTCCATGCCGGCGATGCCGATCGCCGACAGCAGGCCGCCGATGGTGGTGGGGATCAGGCAGACCAGGAGCGCCGTCAGGACGGTCACGGTGACCGGCGTGCCGTGGCCGGCCGAGACCACGCTATAGATCGAGAACGGCAGCAGGGTGACGGTGGCCATCAGGAAGACCAGGGTGAGGCCGGCGAGCAGGATCGACAGCGCGATCTCGTTCGGGGTCTTCTGCCGCTTGGCCCCTTCGATCAGCGAGATCATGCGGTCGAGGAAGGTCTCGCCGGGGTTGGCGATGATGCGGACGATCAGCCAGTCCGAGAGCACCTGGGTGCCGCCGGTGACCGAGTTGCGGTCGCCGCCGCTCTCGCGGATCACCGGCGCGCTCTCGCCGGTCACCGCGGCCTCGTTGACCGAGGCGGCGCCCTTGACCACCTCGCCATCGCCGGGGATGGTGTCCCCGGCCTCGACGAGGACGAGATCGCCCTTTCGCAGGTCGGGCGAGGGGACCTCGGTGCGCGGGGCGTCGAAGCGCGCCTCCTGGAGCTTCTTGGCGATCGTGGTGCGGCGCGTCTGGCGCAGGGCCGCGGCCTGGGCCTTGCCCCGTCCTTCGGCCATCGCCTCGGCGAAGTTGGCGAACAGCACGGTGAACCAGAGCCAGACCGCCACGGCCAGGATGAAGCCGGCGGGGGCCTCCCCCTTGCCGGCCAGCGCCTGCACGAAGAGCCCCGTGGTGAGGATGCTCCCCACGTAGACCACGAACATCACGGGGTTGCGCACCATTTTCCGCGGCGACAACTTGCGGAACGAATCCTTCACCGCTCCGCGGATGATCCTGGGATCGAAAAGGGACGTCTTGCGTTTAGCCATGATCAGTTGCCTCCGCCGATCATCTGCAGGTGCTCGACGATCGGGCCGAGCGCCAGGGCGGGGAAGAAGGTGAGGGCGCCGACCAGCACGATGACGCCGATCAGCAGGACGACGAACAGCGGGGTGTGGGTGGGGAGCGTCCCCGGGCCCACCGGCACCAGCTTCTTTTTCGCCAGTGAGCCGGCAATCGCCAGCGTCGGGATGGCCAGCCAGAAGCGGGAGACCAGCATCGCCATCGTTCCGGTCAGGTTGTAGTAGGGCGTGTTGGCGGAGACGCCGCCGAAGGCGCTGCCGTTGTTGTTTCCCATCGAGGTATAGGCGTAGAGGATCTCGCTGAAGCCGTGAGCGCCGGGATTCGCGATCGCCTTGAGTCCGGGCGCGACGACCACCGCCACCGCCGTGAACAGCAGCACGACGAGCGGCATGATGAGCACGATCAGCGCCGCCATCTTGACCTCGTACGATTCGATCTTCTTGCCCAGGTACTCGGGCGTCCGGCCGACCATCAGGCCGGCGATGAACACGGCCACGATAACGAAGATCAGCATGCCGTAGAGCCCCGAGCCGACGCCTCCCAGGATGGTCTCGCTGAACTGCATCAGGAAGAGCGGGACGAGGCCGCCGAGCGGCGTGAAGGAATCGTGCATGGAGTTCACGGCGCCGCACGAGGTGGCGGTGGTGGCGGCGGCGAAGAGGGCCGAACGTGCGACGCCGAAGCGCACCTCCTTGCCCTCCATGTTGCCGCCCGGATTGAGCGACGTGGCGGTCTGATCGACCCCGAGAGCCGCGATCTGTGGATTCCCCTGTGCCTCGGCCCAGTAGCCGAAGAGCTGGAAGCCGAGCAGCACGATCAGCATCGCGGCGAGGATCGCCCACCCCTGGCGGGTGTCCCCCACCATCTTGCCGAAGGTGTAGCAGAGCGCGGCGGCGATCATTGTCTCGGCGAGGATCAGCAGCAAGTCGGTGAATGGGCTGGGGCTTTCGAACGGATGCGCGGCGTTGGCGTTGAAGAAGCCGCCGCCGTTGGTGCCGATGTGCTTGATCGCCATCTGCGAGGCGACCGGCCCGACGGCGATCACCTGCTCCGTCACCGACTTGCCGTCCGCCCCTTGGGTGGCTTCCATGAGGGGCACGGTGTGATAGGTCGAGAGGGTCTGCACCACCCCCTGCGAGACCAGCACCAGCGAGAGCACGAGCGAGAGCGGCAGCAGGATGTAGAGCGTGGTGCGGGTGGGGTCGACCCAGAAGTTGCCGAGCGTATTGGCCTTCCGCCGCGCGATGCCGCGGATGAAGGCGATAAGGATCGCCATGCCGGTGGCCGCGGAGGTGAAGTTGTGCACGGCGAGCCCGGCCATCTGGGTGAGATAGCTCATGGTGGACTCGCCCGAATACGCCTGCCAGTTGGTGTTGGTGGTGAAGCTGGCGGCGGTGTTCAGCGAGGAGTCGGTGGAGACCGCGCCGAACTTCTGCGGGTTGAAGGGGAACCACTGCTGCGTCCGCTGTTGCAGGTAGAGCACGAGCATGCTCACGGCGCTGAACATCAGGACGGCGAGGGCGTAGACCTTCCAGTCCATCTCCTCGTCCGGACGCACGCCGCAGACGCGATAGATCAGCCGCTCCACCGGACCGAGGACGCGGTCGAGCCCCCACAGCCGTTCCCCTTCGTAAACCCGCGCCATGTAGGCGCCCAGCGGCTTGGCGAGCGCCACCAATACCGCGATGAAAAGAAAGATCTGGAGCAATCCGTTGGTAGTCATCGGCATTGCCTCTTAAAAGCGCTCCGGTTTGAGCAGGGCCACGAACAGGTAGACGGTCAGGCTGATCGTCACCAGCAGGCCCAGGATGTAGAGACCATTCATTTCGGCTCCTCCCGCGGGACTTCCACCCGCGAGCTGTTCATAACGTCGCAGAAGCGCACGCCCCCCCACGACAGCCAGAAGAAGAGGACGGTGGCGACGATGTAGGCGAAGTCCATGGATCCATCTCCTTTCGAACGTCCTCAGAAGCGGGCCGCGATCCCGAAGCCGAACAGCCAGTCGGGCGAGTCGGAGGTCAGGCCGCGGTCGAAGCTCAGGTCGAGTTGAAAATCGTTCGAAACCAGGTACTTGACGCCGCCGCC
>DASWQX010001286.1:0-2843 GCA_036403495.1 Thermoanaerobaculia bacterium | reverse complement strand
CGGCTCCTGAACGCGCAGGACAAGTGGCCCTTCGGCTTCTCCCTGCTGCTCCTCCCCTTCGTCTGGATCGGCGGCGACGGCTTCGCGGCGGCGACGCTGCTGTCGCTGGCCCTGTTCACGCTGATGCCGCTGCTGCTCGTCTGGGCGGCGCGCGAGGTGGACTCGGGGCCGGCGGGATGGTGGGGGGGCGTCCTCGCTTCGCTCCTGTTCCTGGCGAGCCCCCTTCTGCGCACCTTCGCGGTGCTGATCATGCGCGAGGAGGCGGGGGTGTTCTTCTCGCTGGCGGCGTTCTGCTGCTACCTCCGAGCGCGGCGGCGGGGGGACGCCGCGTCCTGGCGCTTGGCCGGGCTCGCCGGGCTGGCGCTCTTCCTCATCAAATACAACTACGCCCTGATCCTCGGCGTGGCGCTGGCCGTCAACGAGCTCCTCCGGCTTTCCCCGGACCGCCGGGCCGCGCTGCGGAGCTTCGCCTCGCGGTGGCTCTGGCCCTGGCGTCAGGGCAGCCGATCCTCCAAGGTGACCGCGGTCCTCCTCTATCTCACGGCTCTCTGCATGCTGCTCAAGGTGAACGTCGGCTACGCGATCTACGTCGCCCTGCTGGCCGCCACCTTCGGGCTGGCCCGGAGAGCGTGGCGCGATTCCGCGGAGGTGAAAGGCGCCTGGCGGGGGCTGCCGGTGGCCGTCCGCGCCGTCGCCGCGACGCTGGTCCTGCCGCTCTGGTGCTGGTTCCTGTCGCCCTGGCCGGTCCATCCCAAGGAGATCCTGGCCTTCCTGCGCAACCGTGACACCGGTCCGCCGCTCACCTCGCTGGCGTCGATCCTCTATTACCCACGGGTCTTCGTTCACGATTACGCGCCGGCGGGGCTGGGGGTGGCGGTCCTCGCGCTGTTCGCGCTGGCGGTCCTCGGCTGGATCGTGCTCGGGAGACGCCCCACGGGTCTCTACATTGGGGGGGCGGAGCGGGTGCTGTTGCTAGCCGGTTTCGTCTCTGTGGTGTTGCCGACTTTCCATCCTTATAAGGAGCCACGCTTCCTGGCTACGGCGGTGCCGTTCGTGCTGCTCGCGGCGGCGATGGTGGCGAGTCGGGTGGCCCATGCGTTGCCGGTTCTGCGCGCGGTCGTGGGTGGGGTGGTATGTGCCGGACTGGCCGCCGGGATCGTCGCGAAGGCGCGCGCCGCAGACCTGCCGGCACGGCTGGCCGCCGACTATCCGCTCTACTCGGCCGATCCCGCCTACCGGCAGCCCCTCGACTTCGTCGCCACGGCCAGCCAGGGGGCCGGGCGGCCCGCGGTCGTCGGCTCGTTCAACGAGCTGAGCGAAAACCTGATCCGCTGCCGTCTCGCCCAGAATGGCGGACCCGAGGTGGTGCGCCCCCTCGGACGCTTCCGCGCCGATCTCCCGCCCGCTGCCGTGCAGAAGGAGCTGCGCGGCTGGCTCCGCGACGAGCATCCCGATAGGATCGTCGCCCTCCGCCCGCTGCCCGGGAGCCCGCTCCTGGAAAGCTCCGACTACCGCACCTACAATGCTTGGCAGCTCGCGGCGATCGCCGGGCTGGAGGCGGACGCGGGGATGACGGTGACGGCGCGGCGGGCCTTTCCGGAGACGCAGGTCGAGGTCCTCGTCTTCTCGCCTCTTCCGCGATAAGGCGCGATAGAATCGCCGGCTCGGCAACGTTCCCTCGCGAGGTGCCCGTTTTGAGCTCAGAGCCCATGATTGCCCAGGAGACCGCCCCGGAGGCCGCCCCTCCCGAGCGCAAACATCCGCTGTCGGTGGTCCACTTCCGGAACCTCTGGCTGGGCGCGACGATCTCGCAGCTCGGCGACCAGTTCTACCTGGTGGCGCTCCCCTGGCTGGCGCTGCAACTGACCGGCTCCAGCGTGGCCCTCGGCACCCTCCTGATGACCGCGGCGATCCCCCGCGCGGCGCTGATGCTGCTCGGCGGCGCGGTGATCGACCGTTTTTCGGCACGGCGGGTGCTGATGACCACGGCGGCGACCCGTTTCGTGCTCGTCGGCACGGTGGCGGCGCTGGTCTGGTTCGACCTCATCCAGCTCTGGGAGCTCTACGGGCTCACCTTCATCTTCGGGGTGGCCGACGCCTTCTCCTTCCCCGCCGGGCCGGCGCTGATGCCGACCCTGGTGCGGCCGGAGCAGCTCCAGCCCGCCAACGCCCTGATGCAGGGCTCCACCGTCCTGACGCAGATGGCCGGACCCGCTCCCGCGGGTCTGCTGATCAAGAGCCTCGGCGTCGCCGCGGCGCTGTTCTTCGACGCGCTGAGCTTCGTCGGCGTGATCCTGGCGCTGCTCCGGATCCCCGACCCGCCGAAGGCGCCTCCGGCCGCCGGCTCTCCCGCGCCGCCGGGCATGCTGAGCTCGATCCGGGAGGGGCTGCGCGCGGTGCGCAACGATCCGCCGCTGCTGTCGCTGATGATCGTCATCGCCACCATCAACATCTGTATCGCCGGACCGATCGGGGTCGGCCTCGCGGCGGTGGCGAAGTTCGACTTCCATTCGCCGGCCGCGTTCGGAACCTTCCTCTCCTGCTTCGGCGGCGGCACGCTGGCCGGCGTGCTGATCGGCGGCCGCGTGCAGCGCCCGCGCCGGCGCGGCTTGCAGTTCATCATCATGAGCATGCTCTGCGGGCTGGAGCTGATCGCCATCGGCGTAGTGCTGAAGCTGGTCGCGATCGCCGTACTGCTGGCGGTGATGGGCTTGGGCGTCGGCTTCGTCAACGTCCAGTTCGCCGCCTGGATGCAGATGCGCGTCGAGCGCGCCCTGCTCGGCCGCGTGATGAGCGTGATGATGTTCTCCGCCGTCGGGCTGGTGCCGGTGTCCTACGCCATC
>DASWQX010001285.1:0-4887 GCA_036403495.1 Thermoanaerobaculia bacterium | reverse complement strand
CGCGGACGTCGAGCCGCCTCCCGAAGGTCCGGTCCCGATCCTGCTCTCCCAGGAAGCCGCGGCCGCTCTCGTCGAGCTGTTCAGCCGCCACGCGCTCGCTTCCGACGCTTTTCACGGCGGCCTCTCCTTTCTCAACGGACGGCTGGGCCAGACGGTCTTCCACCCCTCCATCCACCTGCGCGACGACCCCACCGACCCGCGCGGCCTCCCCTTCCCCTTCGACCTGCTGGGCGCCGCCGCGCGGCCGGTCGACCTGGTCGCCGACGGCGTCGCGCTCACCCCGGCGATCGACGACCGGCTCGCCCGCGCGCTCGAACGCCCGCCCACGCCGCAGCGGGTGGCGCCGGACGAAGCCGTCCCCGGCCACCTCTTCCTGCTGCCGGGAGGCGCCGCCGAGAGCGATCTCCTCCAGGCCGCCGAGGGGGGAATCTGGATCGCGGCGCTCGATCCGCTGGAGGCCTTCGATCCGCGCGGCCTGCGCTTCCGGGCGGTGGCGCGGGGCGCCCGCAGGATCTCCGGCGGCGCCCTCGGCCGCTCGCTGCCCGACCTGATCTGGGAGGACGCCCTGCCCGGCCTGCTCTCCCGAGTGCTGGGGGTCGGCTCCGAGCTGGTGCCGATCGCCACCGGCGCCGGCCTGTTCCGGGCGACGACCGCGCCGATGCTCGCGGTGCTGGGCGGCTCCGGTCTGCGTTTCGCTCTGGATTGACCGCAGTCCAACCCACTTCCAGCGGAGGGCGTAGAGACGCTCCCAGCCCGTCCACGACACCGACGGCAGGCCACGGGGACGGCGGGACGTCTCCTCGAAGGGCAGACAGGTCCGCCCGCCACCGCCCGTGAGAAGGCCACCAGCGACAGATCGGTGAAGCGGGAGATGTCGGGAAGGGAGAGATCTCGACCTTCCCTGGTCAGACCTGTGCGCACCTCGCTGCAGGAGTGCCCTGCGGAGACGTCCCGCCGTCCCCGTGGCCTGCCAAGGGTGTCGTGGACGGGCTGGGAGCGTCTCTACACCTCTTCGCTGAGGAATGATCCGTGTGTGTCCTACAGCCGCCGCAGCAGCACCAGCGTCTGATCGTCCCCCTGCGGGAGCCCTTGGGAGAATTCGCCGACGGCGCTTGTGATCGCCTCGATCACGCCCCCCAGGGAACGTTCCCGCTCGGCCCGCAGGATGTCGATCAGGCGGTCCATCCCGAACTCCTCCTCGTCGGGGGACGCCGCCTCGGTGATGCCGTCGCTGTAGATGCAGACGAGGTCGCCCCGCCCCAGGGTCACCGCGCTCGACTGGTAGCGCGCGCCCGGGATCAGGCCGAGCGGGACGCCGCCCGGCTTGAGCTCCTCGACCTCGCCGCCGGCGTGCAGCAGGACCCCCGGATTGTGCCCGGCGTTCATGTAGTGGAGCACGCCGCTCTCCGGGTTCAGCTCGGCCACCAGCATGGTGATGAACTTGTTGGCGGCGCTCGACTCGCCGATGTGCCGGCTCAGCCGCTCGAGCATCGCCGGGACGAAACCGGTCTGGTCGAGCAGCAGGCGGAGGGCGGAGTGGAGCGTGGAGACCATGAGCGCCGCCGGCATCCCCTTGCCGGTGACGTCGCCCACCACCAGCCCGACTTGGCCGTCGTCGCGGCGGAAGAGGTCGTAGTAGTCCCCCCCCACCTGCCGCGCCGGGCGGTACCAGCCGATCAGCTCGTAGCCCGGCACCACCGGCGCTCCCTTGGGGAGGATCTGGCGCTGGATCTCGGCCGCCAGGTGCATCTCGCGCTCCAGCCGCTCCTTCTCCAGCGCCTGGAGGTGGAGGCGGGCGTTCTCCAGCGCCAGCGCCGCCTGGTTGGCGAACAGCGACAGCGTCCGGCGGTCGGAGGCGAGGAAGGGGCCGACGCCGCGGCGGCTCTCCTTGTCGCCGACCGCGATCAGCCCGCGCGGGCCGCTCTCGACCTCGATCGGCACGCCGAGCAGGTAGCGGGCGCCCGGCAGCAGGTGGGCCGGGGCCTCGCCGCCGCCGGTCAGGAACAGTCTGAGATCGGGGTCCTCGCCGGCGAACCAGGGGGCCGCCTCGCCGCCGAAGATGCGGTCGAGCCGGTAGCGTCCGTCCTCGAGGATGTAGAGGGCGCCCCGGCGCGCGTCGAGCAGCGAGACGGCGCGCATCAGGATCTCTTCCGACAGACGGTCGAGGTCGAGGGTCGAGGCGACCGCCAGCCCTACGTCGTAGAGGGCCTCCAGCTCGACCACGCGGTAGTTGACCTGGAACTGCTGCTCCTTGAGGTCCTGCTTCAGCCGGCTGCTGCGGAGCGCCGCGGCGAGCAGGAGCGTCACCGGATCGCCGGCCGGCGTCGCGGCGAAGGCGCCGGCGGGGGTGAAGAGGAGGCGGCCGCCCGGAAAGGTGAGGCTGCCGAGGCCGTCACCCGGGGAGCCGTCGGCGGCCTCGGCGATGGCGGCCGGCAGATGGAGGCCCACCGAGACCTCCTGCTGCAGGGCGCCCGCCCGCTCCAGGTAAAGGCCGGCCGAGTCCGCGCCGTGCTCGCGGCGCCAGAGGTCGAGCAGGCGCTCCAGCATCTGGCGCTCGCTCGCCTCGTCCCGGGCGAGCGTGATCAGCTCGTCCCAGGCCTGCGTCACCGAGCCGGCGCGCGGCATACCCTCCATGTCTGTCTCCTACGGGTCGGGGACTTCAGGACCGTATCTGAGCCACCGCGGTCGCTTCGTCCGGAAAGATCGGAGCGTACTGCGCGAGGCCCATGATATGGAAGGTCTTTTCGATCGTCGGGGTGAGGCAGCAGAAACCCAGCTTGCCGTCGATCTCGATCATCTTCTCGATGATCTCGATGAGGATGGAGATGCCGATCGAGTTGACGATCTTCGTCCCCGCCAGGTTGAGGAGGAGGGTCTTGTAGCCCTCGTCGAGCAGCTTGTAGGCAGCCTTGGCGATCTCCTCGCCCCCCTGGTTGTTGATATACCCCTCCGTGTAGATGACCGCCAGGCCTTCGCGGCGATCCACGGTGATGTTGAGGCTCTCGGTCATCGGCTCGCCCCCGTTTTCATCGCATCTTACTCATCACGACGGTCGTTCCGTCGGCGCCGGACTGGATCTCCACCTCGTCCATCAGCCCCCGGATGATCTTGAGCCCCCAGCCGCGCTTGCGCACCGACTTGAGCTTGCCGGCGATCGTGGGTTCCTCCACGACGTCCGGCGAGAAGCCGATCCCGCTGTCGCGGACCAGGATGCGCAGCTTGTCCGGGTCCCCCGCCTCGCCCAGCACCTGAAAGGTCACGAAGACCTCGCGTTCCGAGGCGTGGCTGTGCTCCAAGGCGTTGATGCAAGCCTCCACTACGGCCATCCTGACCTCGTCGATTCTATCCGGACTCATCCGGATCGACTCGGCGATCGCCGTCGCGGTCTTGCTCGCCTCGATCTCCATCTCGGGGACCATCGGCAGCGCCAGCGTGACCTCCCTCATAACGCCTTCAGCCATGTCCGTGGACCGGTTGGGCGTGGTTAGAGGGAAAGGTAGAGCTGCAGAGCGTAGATCACGATGGGATGGACCAGGTCGTGAGACAGCAACCAGCCGAAACTGGCCAGGGAGCCCACGGACAGCAGCACCTTGACCGGTATCTCAGGGACCGCGACGTGCTTCCGAACGGAGTCTAGCATGACGTTCCTCCTCATCGCTCCCCATACAACGCAAGGTCGTTGCCAGACCCCCCGAAAATCCCGGCTTGACATCTCAAGCCCAACGTTTACAAGGACTTAACAGATCGGCGAGCGCGGCCCCACCAAAATGTCTCAACGGCGGGCGCGACATTTCGCCCCATCCCTGGAAGCGTCGCAGCGAGAGGCACCGCTAGAACGCCCATCTTGTCGCGATTGTCGAGCGTTTGGGGCAAAAAGTCGCGCCTGCGTCAGTTTGTCTCAGGGCTCCTCGAGCCCGGATCTTTCGGATTCCACAGCCGTCACCGAAGGGCTCTCCCATGTTTCGAGCCCCCCAGTCTTCGTGTGGACTACCAAGTCTTTCTGCAGACGGATCGCGAGCTCGCGTCCATAGGAGACGGCGTCTTCCTTGGCTTTGAAGGTTTTCCGCGACGCACGGGTTCCCTCTCTGACCACGACCCACCTGCCGCCTGTCCAGGACATAACGTGGACACGGTCTTTTCCTTCGGCCCTCAGCTTCCGCATCCCAGCAAGGATCTCGGCCTTCTGGGCCTCGGTGAGTGTCATGGCACTGACCTCCAGACTAGCCGCGGCAGAAACCCAGAAACAAGGGACATAAGAGACAACAAGGACAGCAAGGTCTCATAAGATACAACGGATGGCACCGAATCCGATAATTTTTTGTCCCTGCTGTCCTTGCAGTCCCTTACGTCCCTGCTCGGCTCTTCCTGCCGCCCGGGCTTCTGGCGGCCCTCAGTACCCCTTCCGCTGCAACGTCTTGCGGTCGAGCCCCAGGATCTTCGCCGCCTCGCTCTTGTTGCCGCCGGCCAGCTTGAGGACGCGGGCGATGTGGCGCCGTTCCAGGGTCGCAAGGTCGAGCGCCTCGGGGGAGGTGGCCTGCGGGGTGACGGCGAGCAGGGAGCGGACGAGCTCGGCGTCGATCTCGCCGTCGGCCAGCGAGACTGCCCCCTCGACGACGTTCTGGAGCTCGCGGACGTTGCCCGGGAAGTCGTAGGCGAGGAGCAGCGCGAGCGCCTCCGAGCGCAGGGCGGGGACCGGGATCCCCTCCCGGCGGCAGAACTCCTCCAGGAAGGCGCGCACGAAATGAGGGATGTCCTGCTTGCGCTCCCGCAAGGGCGGCAGCTCGATCTCCACCCCCTTCAGGCGGTAGTAGAGGTCCTCGCGGAACCGGCCGCCGGCGATCAGCGTCTCGAGGTCCTGGTGGGTGGCGGCCACCAGCCGCACGTCCA
>DASWQX010001284.1:0-2462 GCA_036403495.1 Thermoanaerobaculia bacterium | reverse complement strand
CTGCCAGGGCCCCGTCGAGCGCGGCACGGCGCCGGTCGTCCTCGAAGGGCAGGGGTACCGGCTGGTCTGGGAGCAGGTGCCGGCGTGGGTCTGCACCCGCTGCGAGCTCGCCTACTTCGAGCCGCACGAGGTCGAGACCGTGCGCGAGGCCCTGCGCGCCATGCGGAACCTGAAGTCGGCCGGGCTGGCGTAGGAAGGGCGACCGCGGGTCGCCCTTCCTACTATCTGTGGTATCCTCCCCGTCCCCGCGGGGCTTGTAACTTTTCCACCGACTTTTTCCTTCCCCGAGAACGAGAGGACCGGTTTGACTTCCGAGACCAGAGACGACGTGCGCAACCTCGCCATCATCGCCCACGTGGACCACGGCAAGACCACGCTGGTGGACGCGATGCTCTGGCAGAGCGGCACTTTCGGCGCCCACGAGCACGTGGCCGAGCGAGTGATGGACTCGATCGACCTCGAGCGCGAGAAGGGCATCACCATCATGGCCAAGAACACGTCCATCCACTTCCTGGGGACACGGATCAACATCATCGACACCCCGGGCCACGCCGACTTCGGCGGCGAGGTGGAGCGGACGCTGAAGATGGTCGACGGCGTCCTGCTGCTGGTGGACGCCAGCGAGGGCCCGCTGCCGCAGACCCGCTTCGTGCTGCGCAAGGCGCTGGAGGCCGGCCTGCCGCCGATCGTGGTGATCAACAAGATCGACCGTCCCGACGCCCGGGCCGGCGAGGTGCTCAACGAGGTCTTCGACCTCTTCATCGACCTCGACGCCACCGAGGAGCAACTCGAGTTCCCGGTGCTCTACTGCAACGCCCGCGCGGGGCGCTGCGGCCTCGCGGCGGAGGGGCTGGAGGACAACCTCAAGCCGCTCTTCGAGGAGATCGTCCGCTCGGTGCCGGCGCCCCGCTACGATCCGGCGATGCCGCTCCAGCTCCTGTTCACCAACCTCGCCTACGACGACTACGTCGGCCGCCTCGCCGTCGGGCGGATCTTCAACGGTCGGGTGCGCAAGGCCCAGGAAGTCGCGGTCTGCCGGCTCGACGGTACCTACTCCCCGGCCAAGGTCTCCCTGCTCTACGGCTACGAGGGGTTGAAGCGGGTGGAGATCGCCGAGGCGGGTCCGGGGGATATCGTGGCCATCGCCGGGCTGGAGCAGGTGACCATCGGCGAGACGCTCTCCGAATCGGAGAATCCGCGGGCGCTGCCGCACATCCAGATCGACGAGCCGACGATCGCCATGGTGCTGTCGATCAACGACTCCCCCTTCAGCGGCCGCGACGGCAAGCACGTCACCTCGCGCAAGCTCAAGGAGCGGCTGGAGAAGGAGGCGCTGACCAACGTCTCGATCCGCCTCGAGCCGACCGACACCCCGGACGCCTTCAAGGTCTCGGGGCGGGGCGAGCTGCAGCTCGCCATCCTGATCGAGATGATGCGCCGCGAGGGGTACGAGATGTCGGTGGGCAAGCCCGAGGTGATCACCCGCCGGATCGACGACGGTCCGCTCCACGAGCCGATGGAGCAACTGGTGATCGACTGCCCCGAGGACTACATCGGCGTCGTCACCCAGCAAATGGGAGTGCGCAAGGGGCGAATGACCAAGATGGTCAACCACGGCTCCGGCCGGGTGCGGATCGAGTTCCGCGTCCCCTCGCGGGGGCTGATCGGCTTCCGCTCCGAGTTCCTCACCGATACCCGGGGGACCGGGATCATGAACCACCTGTTCGACGGCTGGGACGTCTGGCAGGGGGAGATCGCCCACCGCACCAACGGCGCGCTGGTCTCCGACCGCGGCGGGCGGACCACCGCCTACGCGATCGAGGGCCTGCAGCCGCGCGGCGAGCTGTTCATCTCGCCGGGCGCGGAGGTCTACGAGGGGATGGTGGTGGGGGAGAACGCCCGCCCCAACGACCTCGACGTCAACATCACCAAGGAGAAGAAGCTCACCAACATGCGCGCCTCCGGCTCGGACGACGCGGTACGGCTGGTGCCGCCGCGGATCATGAACCTGGAGCAGGCGCTCGAGTTCATCCGCGAGGACGAGATGGTGGAGGTCACCCCCCTCTCCTTCCGTCTGCGCAAGCGCATCCTGCCGGCGAACCGCCGGAAGTAGGCGGGTCCGGCCGCCGTTTCCCGATGCCCGGTTCAGCCTTTCTGGAACGGGCTTTGCACTCAACCGTGCCTCACAACGGTCCGGCCTGGGGACTGGTCCCTGGCCGGCGGGTGCAACAGGAAACGGAGGAAATTGCCATGAAAAAGACAGCTCTGTGCGCGGCTGCGGCCCTGGGCCTCGGGCTGCTGGCGGGACCCGCGAAGGCGGCGGACTTCGGAGTGTTCGGTTCCTATCAGGATACGAAGGACGCCGGCCACGGATACGGCGGCGGGGTCAAGCTCGACATCGCCAATTTCATCACGCTGCGGGCCACCTACCTGGGCGACGTCACCTCCGGGGCGCGCTTCTC
>DASWQX010001283.1:0-4306 GCA_036403495.1 Thermoanaerobaculia bacterium | reverse complement strand
ACCCGCCTCGACAACGCGATCGGTACCGCGGGAATCATGCATCAGTGCGTGGTGCAGGCGATCCATCACGCGAGGCATCGCAGCGTCTTCGGCAAGCTCCTGATCGATCAGCCGCTGATGCGCAACGTCCTCGCCGACCTGGCGCTCGAATCCGAGGCCGCCACCACGGCGATGATGCGCCTCGCCCGCGCCTATGACCAGGCGGAGACTCCGTTCCGCCGCCTGGCGACGGCCGTGCTCAAGTATTGGACCTGCAAGCGCGCGCCCGTCCACGCCGCCGAGGCGCTGGAGTGCCTGGGGGGCAACGGCTACGTGGAGGAGTGGGGCATGGCGCGCCTCTACCGCGAGGCGCCGCTGAACTCGATCTGGGAGGGCTCGGGAAACGTTCAGTGCCTGGATGTCCTGCGCGCGATCCAGAAAAGCCCCGAGTCGCTCCAGGCGCTGCTCTCCGAGATCTGGGAAGCCCGCGGCGGCGATCACCGGCTGGACATCTACGTCAACGAGCTGCGGACCCAGCTCGCCAGGACGGAGGATCTGGAGCTGCGGGCTCGCCGTCTGGTCGAGCGCCTCGCCCTCGCCCTCCAGGCCTCGCTGCTGGTCCGCCACGCCCCGCCCGAGATCGCCGACGCCTTCTGCGCCAGCCGCCTCGACGGCGACGGCGGCCGGGCGTTCGGAACGCTCCCGGCGGGGGCTGACTTCGGGGCGATCCTGGAGCGGCATTCCATCGCGGGGTAGGCGGGGTATCATGGAGCTCACCATGCCGAAGTCGTTCATCGCCTCCAACCCAGCCGTCATGATGGGAAAACCCGTCGTAGCCGGAACCCGCATTACGGTAGAGCTGATCCTCGAAAAGCTTGCCGCCGGCGAGACGGTAGAGCAGATTCTGGATGCTCACCCCCGCCTGACCCGGGAAGCGATCTCTGCCGCGCGTTCGTAAGAATCGTTGAGATCGTTTACGGTCTAACCGCCGCCCGCGGGAACATTAACCGGAAATCCTCCACCCGGAACCCTGCCAGCAGCTTCCCCTGGTTGACGTCCGGAAACGCCTTCGGCATGGCGCGGAAATCGAGCAGCCTGGCGGGACGGAGCACGCCCCAGCCGCTCAGCCGCGTCTCCCAGACCTGGCCGTCGCGGAACTGCCGGATCGTACGCAGGGACGGAGGTGCCAGGAAGGCGGCAGCCGGCAATGCGAGGCCGCGGTCGGGGGCCACGGTGAGGTCGACGTCGACGAGGTGGTCGTTCTGCACCAGGACGCGCTCGGCGCCGTCCGGCTGCTTGACGATTTCGAACTCGGCGGTGCGTTTCGGGATCGCCCAGTTCTCCCAGCCGTGGACGGCGCTCGCCTCCGTCGACACGTAGATACGCGTGATCGAGAACAGGTGGTGGCGCCAGCGTAGATTGCGCCCGGCCGCGAACAGCAGCTCGCGATAGGGACCGACCGGCGACTGCCGGTACTCCACCAGCATCAGCACCCCGAGCTCCGCCTCGAAGTGCGGCCCGACCAGCTCCGGCGGCAGGAAACCGCCGTTGCGCAGGAACCAGGGCTTGAAGGAAAAAACGAAGACGTAGCCGCTCCCCCGCAGGCGCCAGGGAGGCGGAATCTTCGCGTGATCGGCCATGCTTTTCCGGGATCCGATCAGCACCAGGAACGTTCTTCGAGAATCTGACGCAAGTCCTCTTCCAAAGCCTGGAATGCGGACAGCCGGCGCAGGGGCGAAAAGTCCTCGATCAGATCCGCCAAGCGGTGCACCCGGCGAGCCGGCTCGAAGCACCGGAGGCGTCCCGGCCGCAGTCCGCTAGCCTTCGAAAGCGTGCCGGATCGACAGGACTCAGATAAGAAGTCAATTGCCCCAGCGGAACGGTCGGAACCTCGGGCCACGCCTGGGCTCTCCAAGTTTCCGGAAGCCAGCGAAACACCGGAATCGTGACCCGATGCCCTTCCCTTCGCGAGGTCTGGGGCAATACGATCAAAAGGGAGCTGTCCGGAACTTCGCTCGCCACGACCGGAGAGTGGGTGTTGACGATGACCTGGCGCAGAGGATTGTCGGAGTCGACTGGAGACATCGGATCGACAGCCAGATCCTGGAGCAGCCGCAACATGGCGGAGATCCGCTCGGGATGGATGCCGTTCTCAGGTTCCTCCAGACAGAGGACACCGCGAGCGTCCGAATCGCTCTCGAGGATGGCGAGAGCGAGGAATCGAAGAGTGCCGTCCGAGAGAGAGCGCGCTTCGTGCTCCGTCCCGCCGCGATCGCGCAGCATCAGAGTCAGGAGCTCCCGCCTCTCGTCCACGTCGACGCGGACGGACCCCACTCCCTCGATCAGCTCGGCCAGCCGGTTGGCGACCCGGGCATAGAGGGCCTCGGGTTGATCCTCCTCTGAGCCCAGGGACGGAGGCGGCACTCGGCCCAAAGCTGGATTCACGTCCAGCTTGGCCAGGCGGGCCAGCGTTGCCGGCAGGTGAGCGCCGCTGGTCGCAATGGACCGAGGCGCGGTGAAGAGATCGGGGGACCGTAAAGCGGACGGTTCGAGCTGGAGAAGGCGCCAGGACTGCATTTCGCGCCGAGCGAGCACGGCGGTGGAGCTCTCTGCGGCGTTGACGTTCGAGAGGACGGTGCGCGGGAGCTTCTCCGCTACGTGATTCCGCGGCCGACCGCCTCCCTTGTAATCTTTTCCGAGATCCTGATGCAATTTGATGTAGGTCGTCTCTTCGCGAACCTCGGTGGAGATGAACGGGCTCGTTCTTCTTCCCTGAACGACGGATTGGCGCCAAGCGGGAGAATGGGGGAAGGGCAGCCGGCTACGGGCATCCCCTAGTGTGATGTGCGTCAGCTCCTCGTGGCGGATGCACAGACCCGAGGATCCGATCCCCAGTTTCAAGGTGTATTTTAGAAATGTGATTGCCGCCTTGGCTTCCTGCCCGAGATCATCGACACCGGAATCGGGAATCAGCATCTCCGCTTCGAGCGTCATCTCCTCCGTGGTTTGGTCGCCCACCCGATGGAAGATGCTCCTCAGGTCCCCACTTCTTCCGCCCTCGCTGCGCACCGAGAGGACGGCCTCCATCAGCGGTTTCTCCGAGAGGGCACTGAGGAAGGTGATGGCGTCGAACAGGTTCGACTTCCCGACCCCATTGGCCCCGGCAATGCAGGTGAACGGCCCAAAAGCCACGTCGACGTCGACGAGGTTCTTGAATCCATTGACTTTGATGCGTGTCAGCATGGCCGATCGGGAGTGCTCCCATGCCAGTATATCGGAGTCCAACAGGGTTCTGGCCTGCTCCTTGCTGCCTGTCTTCGGCGGACTGGGAATCGAGAGCCTGGGCGCGAGGGTTCTCTCTATCAGGAAGGAGATCGTGCCATGAAATGCCAAACCCCCGATTGCAGCGGCGAGCACGAGACGCGGGCGATCAGCCACTCGGTAATCTACCGGCAGCGCACGGTCGTCGTCCATGGAGTGCCGGCGGCGGTCTGCCCGGAGTGCGGCGACGCGGTGCTGGGCGAGGAGACGGCGATCCATCTCGAAGCCCTGCTGCGGCGCAAGGCGCGGTCGAAGGCGACGGCCTTCCCCTTCGTGATCTGACGGGGGCGCCTCCCCGGCGCAACTACCGCCTAGTTCTGACGTACTCTCCCTGTCCATCCTGGAAACAAGCCCAGAGGAGAGATCCGATGCGCAAAGCCGCACCCGCCGTCCTGCTGCTCGTCCTCGCGTTCCTTTTCATGCCCTGGGCGCACGCTCAGGGTCCGGCGCAGGCGCAGGCGGCGGCCGCTCCCCCAGAGACCTCCGCGTCCGGCCCGGTTCCGGTGCCCGAGCCGAGCGACAAGGCGGTGCAGTACTACCGGAGCGGCAACGTACTCTGGGTGATCTCCACGCTCTGGGGGCTTCTGGTGCCGATGCTCCTGCTGTTCACCGGCCTCTCGGCGCGGATGCGCGACGCGGCCCGGGCGATCGGCCGCAACTGGTTCTTCACCGTCGCCCTCTACGGCATCTTCTTCGTCGTCGTCACCACTCTGCTCAGCCTGCCGCTCGACTACTACTCAGGCTTCGTCCGCCCGCATGCCTACGGCCTCTCGGACCAGGCGGTGGCCAAGTGGTGGAGCGACACGATAACCGGGGTGGTGATCGCCGGCGCCGCCGCCTTCCTCCTCCTCTGGTTCCCCTACCTGCTGCTGCGCAAGAGCCCGCGGCGCTGGTGGCTCTACTCGGGGCTCGCCGTGATCCCCCTGCTCGCCGTGGTCCTGTTCATCACCCCGATCTGGATCGAGCCGCTGTTCAACAAGTTCGGCCCGATGAAGGACAAGGTGCT
>DASWQX010001282.1:0-4821 GCA_036403495.1 Thermoanaerobaculia bacterium | reverse complement strand
TCGTAGTTGTCCCGCTCCAGGCGGGTCTGTTCGACGGCCTCGGCGATGTACTGCGGCAGCGCCGTCTCCATCACCTCCCGCTCGAGCTGCTGCCAGTAGGGCAGGGTGCCGCCGAGCTCCGTGTAGCTCTCGTGGATCTCGGCGAGCTTGGCGCGGGCGATCTCCTGGAGGCGCGCCGCGGCCTGGTTGGGCAGCAGGGCGCGCCGCTGGTGCTCGCACTCCTGGAGCACGGCAAAGAGGACGTTGCCGAAGTCGTAGGACGTTCCCGCGAGGTTCAACATGGCCGTTCCCCCCTCCTACGGCTGCTTGGCGGGCGGCTTATCGTCCTCCGCCTCGTCCTGCCGGTTGAGCTCGTAGCGGACCACTCCGAGCTGCTGGAGGAGCTTGTTGCCGTCGATGATGATGTTGCCGCCCGGCAGCTTGGGAATCTGGCGGATCTCCTTCTTCCGCAGGGCGTCGATGAGCTGGAGGTTGACGTAGGCGTCGCCGGCGCTGCTGTTGAGGGCGTTGCGCTCCTTGCGGATCCCCTCGGCCTGGGCGGTCTTCTCGGCGAAGATCGCCTGCGCCCCCTGCTGGCGCTGGATGAGGTAGGCGTCGGCGTTGCGCTTGGCCTGCTCGAAGTCGCCCTGGGCGCGGGTGAGCTGCCCGGTGAGCTCGGCCACCTTCGCCTGCAGGTTGGCCTGGTTCGCCTCGCGGGTGGCGAGGATCTCGGCCTCCAGCTTCTCTGCCGTCTTCTCCGCCTCCTTGCGGGCGTTGATCAGGTTCTGGTATTCGGGCTTGAAGGAGAAGTTCCCCAGGATCACCTGTTCGACGATCACGCCGTGGCGGCGCAGGTTGTCGCGGAGGAGATCGGTCGCTTTGTTGGCGGCCTCGAAGCGGAGGGTGGGGTTGTAGAAGTCCTCCGAGATCAGCCGGTTGAGGACGTCGCGGACGTAGGCCCGCGCCTCCGGGCGAACCAGGCGGTCCTGGACGTCGTCCGTGCTCGGCGCCACGTACTTCCAGAGGTAGCTCACCCGCGTGGGATCGATCCGCCAGCGGATTGTGACGTCGACGTCGATGTCGTTGCCGTCGCGGGTCTTGAAGCGGAGGTCGTCCTTGCCCTGGCGGTCTCCCGAGCTGACGGCGGCCGTCATCGTCAGGTTGCGCAGGGAGATGTCGTACTTCTTCCAGTCGTTCACCAGCGGCAGGAAGAAATAGTTGGCGCCCGCCGCCATGATCTCCTTCGAGCCGGTCAGCTTGTTGAGCTTGATCCCCTCCTCGGTCGCCTCGGTGGTGTGCGGGGTGCACCCGGAGAGGGCGAAGGCGAGCAGCAGGACGCCAGTGGTCAGGACGGGGAGACTATTTTTGGCGTTCATTGCTTTTTCTCCGGCTTGTCCGAGCTGATCTTGCCGAGGTCCGTGGGGTCCTCGCTGATGTAGATCGGCCCCTTGATGCTGTTGAGCAGGGCGAGGCCGCGGCGGAGCTTGAGGAGCTTGGCCGAGCCGGCGCCCTCGAGGGCGCGGTTGATCTGCTCGGTGCCGTTGGCCTCGGCCGACTTGATCAGCAGGTCCCCCTCGGCGTGCTTCTGGCGCTCGTAGAGATCCTTGCGGGCGTTGATCTCGGTGATCTGGGCGTTGAACTCCGCGGTCTTGACGTTGATCAGGTTCTGCCCCTCGGCGATCGTCTGGTTGAGCCGCGTCTGCACCTCCTCCTGTTTGGCGAGCTCGCGGTTGGCCAGCACCTTCTGGTCCTGGATCTTCTTCTGCTCGGTCAGGGTCTGGAAGGTCTGCGGATAGTCGTACTGGCGGATCACCACGTCGGTCAGCACCAGCCCGTTGGGCTCCAGGCGCTGGGCGAGGTCGGCCTTGAGCGCGCGCACCTTGTCGAGCCGCGCCTCATGGTAGAACTGCTCGGCCCGCAGGTCCCCCAGGTAGCGCTTGACCAGGAAGTCGGTAAAGCGGATCACCACCGATTCCTCATACCCCTTGCCGAACCCGAACTTCGAGGCGACCTTGTAGGGGTCCTTGAGCCGGTAGAGGACGGAGACGTCCACGTCCACCGGATAGCCGTCGACCGTCGGCACGTTGATCGCCGGCATCTGGCGATGCAGCTCGCTCGACTCCGAGGAGCTGTTGGTGAACTCCACCACCTGGATGTCGCGCGGGAACGTATGGACGGTCTCATAGCCCGCGATCTGCCACTGGTAGCCGAAATCCACCGGCCGCTTCTGCAGCCCCTTGTTGGGACCATAGGAGATCTGCCGCACGCCGACCATGTTGGGCGGCACGTAGGTGATCAGGCAGGCGCGCAGGAAGAACAGCGGCACGAGCAGGAGCAGCAGCCGGAAGCCGGCCTTGCCGATCCGCCCCTGCAACTGTTGCAGGAAAGGGGATTGCACCTTGAACCGGGGTGTTTTCAGGGATTCGAACATGGATGGGTCGTCCGTTCTTGCGGAAGGTCCGTATCGATGGATACGAAGCGGTGCGCTGAAGGTTGAAGAGCAGCTCGATGGTACCACCTTGAGACTCACCCGTAAGTGACCTGCCGAAGCGATCCATTTCGCCGGCTTGGGGGTGGTGGCATGCGCCTTGCGGAGTCCTGGATCATCTCGGCGAGCGGCTTTTTCGCGGGCCGGTCGGCCGAAGGAAAGGAGTGTGGCGCAATGCAGGTACCGTTGGAGATCTCCACCCGATTCCTCTCTCTCTCCCCCCCGCTCGAGGCGGAGGTGCGCAAGCGCGCCGCCCGGTTGGAGCGGCATACCAGCCGGATCACCGGCTGCCGCATCGCGGTCGAGCGCCCTACCGGCAACCATCATCAGGAGGGCGGGCCCTTCCGCGTCCGGGTCGACGTCACCGTTCCCGGCTCCGAGCTGGTGGCGGACAAGCAGGCCGAGGAGCTCTTCGCGGCGGTGCGCGAGGCCTTCGACGCCGCCGAGCGGCAGGTCGAGACCTGGTCCCAGCGCCGGCGGGGAGACGTGAAGACCCCGGTGCTGCCGCCCGAGGGGCAGGTGGTGCGCCTCTTCCCCGAGGAGGGGTTCGGCTTCATCGCGGCCGCGGACGGTCAGGAGATCTACTTCCACCGCAACGCCGTGCTCGCGCCGCCGGGCTTCGAGAGCCTGGAGGTCGGGGCGCGGGTCCGCTTCGCGGAAGAGCAGGGCTTCGAAGGGCCCCAGGCGACCACGGTCAGCCTGGTGAGCCAGCAGGAGCCGGCGAGCGAGCCGGGCCCGGTGCCGGAGGACTAGCAGGCAGCAGGAGCCGGGATGTTCACTCTCATCGAAAACGGCGAGGTCTACGCCCCCGAGCCTCGGGGGCGCCACCCCATCCTGCTCATCGGCGACAAGATCGCCCATATCGGCGAGGCGGACGCCCGCGTGGCCGCCTCGATCCTGGGCCTCGAGCTGGAGGTGATCGATGCCTCCGGCTGTTTTGTCACTCCGGGGATCATCGATCCCCACAGCCATCTGATCGGCGGCAGCGGCGAGGAGGGGTTCGCCAGCCGCACTCCCGATCTCCAGCTCTCCGAGATCGTGACCTGCGGGATCACCACCGTCGTCGGGGTCCTGGGGGTGGACGCCACCACCCGTCCCCTGATCAGCCTGCTGGCCAAGGTGAAGGGGCTGCGGGAAGAGGGGATGAGCGCCTATCTGTACACCGGGCACTACGGCATCCCGCCGGCGACCTTCAGCGGCTCCATCCGCAACGACCTGATGATCGTGGACGAGGTGATCGGGGTCGGCGAGATCGCCATCTCCGATCACCGGGCCCCCCAGCCTTCGTCCGAGGAGCTGGCGCGGGTGGTGGTGGACGCCCACGTCGGCGGCCTGCTGTCGCGCAAGGCGGGGATCACCCAATTCCACGTCGGCGAGGGCAAGCGGCGGCTGACGCCGCTGTTCGACCTGCTGGAGGCGTACCCGGAGATCTCGCCGGGCTGCCTCTACCCGACGCACCTCAACCGCAGCCCCGAGCTGCAGGACGAGGGGATCGAGCTCGTCCGCCGGGGCTCTTTCATCGACATGGACTCTGCCGCCGAGGACATGGGCGGCTGGGTCCGCCGCTACTTCGACCAGGGAGGGGACCCCGCCAGGCTGACCCTCTCCTCGGATTCGGACAGCAGCGCGCCGCGCCAGCTCTACCAGGTCGTCCAGCAGTGCGTACTCGAGTACCGCATGCCGCTGGAGAAGGTGCTCGCGCTGGTGACCGTCAACACCGCGAAAGTCCTGAAGCTCGCGGGCAAGGGGCGGCTCGAGCCGGGCAAGGACGCCGATCTCCTGGTGCTGCGCAAGGATTCGCTCGAGGTCGTGGAGGTGATCGCCCGCGGGAAGCGCCTGGTGAAGCAGGGGAAGCTGGGGATCGTGGAGAAGGTCGTCGAGACGAGCTCGCGGGAGCTCCACATGGTGGGTGAGAAGTAAACCTGGAGGAGAGAACGAGCCATGGCGCAGAAGACGCAGAAGGCACAGACGAAACCGAAGACTCGGCAGACGACGCAGAGCAAGCGGCGCCCCGTCAAGGGCCCGGCCAAGGTCGAGACCAAGAAGGGCACCCTGATCATCATCGGCGGCGGCGAGCGCAAGGACGCGGAGCGGACCGTCCTGCAGGAGGTCGCGCGGCGGGTGGGGACGGGCAAGCTGGTGGTCGCCACCATCGCCACCGTGGAGCCGGAGGAGACCTGGAAGGACTACCGGGAGATCTTCGGCAAGCTGGGGGTCAAGAAGGTCGAGTGGCTGGACGTCCGGATCCGCGAGGAGGGGTTCAAAGAGGAGGTGGTCCGCATCCTGGACGGCGCGACCATGGTCTTCTTCACCGGCGGCGACCAGTTGAAGATCACCAGCCAGCTCGGCGACTC
>DASWQX010001281.1:0-18870 GCA_036403495.1 Thermoanaerobaculia bacterium | reverse complement strand
CGCGGGCCTCGCCCACCCCTTCCTCGCGCCGGCGATGGAATCGGCCGAGCAGGTCGCCGACAAGGTGCGGCGCACTCTGCGCGAGCTCAGGATTTGCATGTTCTGTCTCGGTGTGAAAACGATCGGGGAGCTTCGCACGAGGAAGCTCGTAAGAGGGTTGTGAGATGAGCAAGATCGCCAGTTCCGCAGTCGCCGCCGCGTCGGCCGACCCCCTCACCCGCGAGGAGCTGGTCCGCTCGCTGGTGGCGGGCGAGCGCCGGTTCCATGAAATTCCCAAGAGCCTCCCGGCGGAGGAGGCGGCCGCGATCCGCCGCCAGGCCCTGGCGGAGATGACGAGCACGCCGCTCGCGAACATCGGCCACCACTCGCTGGACGTCCAGCGGGCCTCCCACCGCAACTGCGAGAACTTCATCGGCGTGGCGCAGATCCCGATGGGCGTGGTCGGCCCCTTGAGGGTGCGCGGCAAGCACGCCGACGGCGACGTCTACGTGCCGCTCGCCACCACCGAGGCGGCGCTGGTCGCCAGCACCAACCGCGGCTGCGCCGCCCTGCGCGAGGCCGGCGGCGCCGTGGTGCGGGTGGAGGACGTGGGGATGACCCGCGCGCCGGTCTTCCGCACCTCCGGGATCGTGCAGACTCAAAGCTTCCTGCAATGGATCGCTGACCACGAGGCGGAGATCCGCGAGCTCACGGAGGGGACCAGCCGCTACCTCAAGCTGCTCGACGTGCGCCCCTATGCCTTTGGCACCACCGTCTTCCTCCGCTTCCGCTTCGACACCGGCGACGCGATGGGGATGAACATGGCGACGATCGCCTGCGACCGCGCCGTCAACGAGCTGATCGAGCCGGCGACCGGCGTCCCCTGCATCGGCCTGTCGGGCAACTACTGCGTGGACAAGAAGCCGGCGGCGATCAACTGGCACGAGGGGCGCGGCAAGCGCATCTACGCCGAGGTGCTGCTCGATGGGCAGATCCTCCACCACATCCTGAAGACCGACGCCCGCAGCCTGGTCGAGGTGCAGTACCGCAAGAACCTCCTGGGCTCGATCGCCGCCGGCTCGATGGGCTACAACGCCCACTACGCCAACGTCTGCGCGGCGTTCTTCATCGCCACCGGCCAGGATCCCGCCCACGTCGTCGAGAGCTCGCTGGGGATCACCTGTATCGAGTCGCGCGGTCCGGACTCGGTGTTCGCGTCGATCTTCATGCCCGACGTGCCGCTCGGCGCGATCGGCGGCGGCACCGCGCTCGACACCCAGCGCGAGGCGCTCGCCGTGCTCGGCGTCTCCCCCAATCCCGAGCGCCGCGGCGACGCGGTGACCCGGCTCGCCGAGATCCTGGGCGCCCTGGTGCTCGCCGGCGAGCTGTCGCTGATGGCCGCCTTCACCTCCAACGATCTGGCGCGCGCCCACGAGAAGCTCGGGCGCGGCGAGATGCCCAACCGGCCGCTCACCACCTGACGGAGACCGGGCCGATCCCCCGCACGCTCCGCAGCGAACCGCTCTCCGGACCCGGACCGGCCGCGGCTGCTCCTTCCGAAGTTACCGGCAGGGTCGCCGTCTCGGTCCCCGGCAAGCTCATCCTGATGGGTGAGCACGCGGTGGTCTACGGCCGCCCCGCGCTCGCCGCCGCCATCGACCTCCGGCTCACCGTCCACCTCTCGCCGCTGCCGGCCGGCAACTCTGGCAAGGCCGGCACCCTCGTCCTCGACCTCCCCGGGCTCCCGCACGCCGAGACCACCTCCTGGAGCGCCGTGCGCGCCCACACCCGAGCCGCGCGAGAGAGCTGGGAGGCCTACTTCCGCGACCCCGACCCCGAGCGCTTCCACGCCGTGCGGGGCGGCGACCCCGCGCACCTCGTCAAGGTCGCCCTCGGTGAAGCGGCGGCTGCGCTCGGCGAGGAGGCTCCCCCGCCTTTGAGCCTGCGAATCGTCTCGGCGCTGCCGGTCGGCTCCGGCTTCGGCAGCTCGGCGGCCACCGCCACCGGGGTGGTGGCGGCCTACCTGCGCTTCCGCAATACCTGGGGTGGCGAGGAGCTCGCCCAGAGCGGCTTGGCGGAGCGGATCGAGCAGATCGTCCAGGAAGCCGAGCGGCGCCAGCACGGCCTCCCCTCCGGGATCGACGGCGCCACCGTGCTCCGCGGCGGGCTGCTCTGGGCGCGCAAGCTGGAGGCCGGCGGACTGGAGGTCGAGCGGGTCACCCTCCGCTCGCCCCTGCTCACCCGCTTCCGGGTCTACGACACCGGAGCGCCCGCGGAGACCACCGGCGCCGTGGTGGCGGCCGTGCGCCACCGCCGCGGCGGGAACCCCGAGCGGCACGATCGCCTCCTCCACCGCATCGAGACGGCGACCCGCGGTTTCCGCGCCGAGCTGGAGAGCGAGGCCGGGGACCCGGGGCGCTTCCAGGAGCTGATCCGCGACGCCGAGGCCTGCCTCGAGGAGCTGGGCGTCGTCCCGCCCGAGGTCGCCGCGCTGGTCCGCCGGATCGAGGCGGCCGGCGGCGCGGCGAAGATTTCGGGCGCCGGCGCGCTCACCGGCCCTGGCGCCGGCTCGCTCCTGGTCTATCATCCTGATCCTGAGTGGATCTCCGGCTGGAGCTTTCTCCAGCCCTTCTCCTTCCACCCCGTGCAGCTTGGAGCCGAGGGGCTCCGTCTGGAGACCGACGCATGAGCAAGGCCACCGTTTCCGCGCCGGCCAACATCGCCTTCGTCAAGTACTGGGGAGCGCGCGATCTCGATCAGGCGATTCCGAGGAACTCTTCGATCTCGATGACCCTGGAGCACTGCGTGACGCAGTGCACCGTCGAGACGCTCGACCATGGCGGCGAGGACGAGGTCTGGCTCGCCGAGCCGGACGGTGGTTTCGGCACGCCGTCGCCCGATTTCGCCCGCCGCGTTCGGGCTCAGCTCGACCACATCCGCTCCTGGGCCGGCCGCAAGGAACCGGTTCGGGTGGCGACGCGCAACTCCTTCCCCACGGCGGGAGGGCTCGCCTCCTCGGCCTCGGGGTTCGCGGCGCTCACCCTCGCCGCCGCCGGCGCCTTCGGCAAAAAGGCGTCGCAGCGCGACCTCTCGCTGCTCGCCCGCCGCAGCGGCTCGGGGTCGGCGTGCCGCTCGGTCTATGGCGGCTTCGTCGAGTGGCCGGCGCCGAAGGAGGGGGCCGGCGACGACAGCGACAGCTACGCCCGCCAAATCGCCAACGAGGAGCACTGGGACCTGCGCAACGTCATCGCCGTCGTCGAGATCGGCCCCAAGACCGTCTCGTCGATCGAGGGGCACCGCCTCGCCACCACCAGCCCCTACTACGGCAAGCGGCTGGAGCTGGTGCCCGACCGCCTGGAGAAGGTGCGCCGGGCGATCCGCGACCGCGACCTCGACGCTCTGGGGCCGGTGATCGAAGAGGAGGCCATCGACCTCCACCTGATCACCATGTCGTCCCATCCGCCGATCTTCTACTGGAGCCCGGGCAGCCTCGCCGTGCTGCGCGCCGTCCGCGAGCTCCGGCAGGAGGGGCTCGCCGCCTGGGCCACCATGGACGCCGGCGCCAACGTCCACGTGATCTGCGACGCGGACTCCGAGGACGACGTCGCCGAGCGCCTGGAGAACCTGCCGGCCGTCGGCTTCGTGATCCGCGACGGCATCGGACCCGGGCCGGACCAGGAGGCGGAGCACCTGTTCTGAGCTCCGAGATCCTCCTCCTCAAGCTCGGCGGCAGCCTGATCACCGAGAAGGCGCGGCCGGAAACGCCGCGCCGCGAGGTGATCGCCCGCCTCGCCGCCGAGATCGCCCGCGCCGCCCGGAGCTCCCCCTTCCGTCTGATCGTCGGCCATGGCAGCGGCTCCTTCGGGCACGTCGCCGCGCGGGAGTCCGGGATCGCCGCCGGCCTCCGCTCGGCGGATCAGCTCCCCGGCGTCTCGCGGACACAAGAGCGGGCCGCCGCCCTGCACCAGATCGTGATGCAGGCCCTGATCGAGGCCGGCGCCCTCCCCTTCTCCATCGCGCCGTCGAGCTGCCTGGTGGCGGACGCCGGACGCCCCGCCGCCTTCGCCGCCGAGCCCCTCCTGCTGGCGCTCGACCGCGGGCTCCTCCCCGTGCTCTACGGCGACGTGGTGACCGACCGCTCCTGGGGGGTCTCGATCTGCTCGACCGAAAGGCTGTTTGAGGCCCTGGCGGGCACCCTGCGCGATCAGGGGAGAACGATCCGGAGCGCCCTCTGGCTCGGCGAGACCGATGGCCTCTACGACGCCGCAGGCAAGACCGTCCCCAGGATTTCGGCCGGCGACCTCGACGCCCTCGATCGTGCCACGGCGGCGATCGGCGCCCCCTCGGGTACGGATGTCACCGGCGGCATGCTTCACCGCGTCGAGTCCGCCCTCGCCCTGGCGCGGCTCGGCGTCCCCTCGCGGCTCGCCAACGGCATCGTCCCCGGCCTGCTGGAGAGGGCGCTGCGCGGCGAGGCGGTGCCCGGGACCGAAGTGCTTTAGAGGAATGCTATCCTCTCCGCGTGCAGCCGGAGACGGAACAGCGGGAGGGGGGGATGGCAGATCTGGAGCAGCTCCTGATCGCGACGAGCCGCACGTTCGCGCTCGCCATTCCGCTGCTCCCTGAGCCGACGCGCCTGGAGGTGACCCTCTCCTACCTCCTGTTCCGCGTCGCCGACACCTTCGAGGACGCCGCGAGCTGGCCGCGCGCCCTGCGCATCGAGGCGCTCGCCCGCTTCGACGCCCTGCTGGCGGCGCCCGACCGCGACGGGATCGCGGCGATCTCGCGCCGCTGGGCCGAGGAGGTGCCTTGCGAGCAGCTCGGCTATCGGGACCTGCTCGCCGGGCTCCCCGCCGTCCTCGACTCCTTCTTCGCCCTCCGGCCCGAAGCCGTGGCGCTGATCCGCGAGCACGTGCTGCGCACCTCGCAAGGCATGGCCGGCTTCGTCGCCCGCACCACTGACGACGGCGAGCTCCGGCTGCGCGACATCCCCGACCTCCAGTCTTACTGCTACGTGGTGGCCGGCATCGTCGGCGAGCTGCTCACCGAGCTCTTCCTGCTCGACCGCCCACGCCTCGCGCCGGTCGCCGCCCGCCTGCGCGAGCGCTCGCGCGCCTTCGGCGAGGGGCTCCAGCTCGTCAACATCCTCAAGGATTCGGCGTCGGACGCCACCCAGGGGCGGCGCTACCTGCCCGACGGTGTCGACCGCGGCGAGGTGCTGGCGCTCGCCCGCCGCGATCTCCAGGCGGCCCGCGAGTACGTGCTCGCCCTGCAGAGCGCCGGGGCCGAGCGGGGGCTGGTGGCCTTCAACGCCCTGCCGGTGCGCCTCGCCACCGCCAGCCTCGACCGCGTCGAGCAGGCGGGCCCGGGCTCGAAGCTCACCCGCCCCGAGGTCTACGCCATCGTCCAGCGCCTGAACCGCGCGCTCGACCAGAACGAGCCGGCGGTGGCCTGAAGCCGCTTGGCCGTCAGCTCGCCGCCCCCTCCTCCACCGTCCATGTATCGCCGGCCCGGAGCAGGTCCTCCAGCTTGCCGACGCCGAGGCGGTCGGTCTCGGTCTGGATCTGCCCGATCACCCGCTCTTCGTAGGAGGGGATGTCGACGTCGCGGAAGACGCCGAGCGGCACCGGGAAGTGCGGCGGCTGGAGCTGCGCCATCAGGAAGGCGAGGGCGGGGTTGTCCTGGGTCTCGTCCCAGACCAGGCAGTCGTCGGCGCTGAGCTCGCCGCCCAGCTCGACGACTTCCATCTGCGTGCCCCGCATCCGGATCCCCCGCTCCTTGTTCTTGCCGAAGACCAGCGGCTTGCCGTGCTCCAGGTAGAGCGCGGTCTGGTCCTTGGTCTCCTTGTCGGTGAGGTCGGCGAACGCCTTGTCGTTGAAGATGTTGCAGTTCTGGTAGATCTCGACGTAAGCGGTCCCCTTGTGCTGGGCGGCCCGGCGGAGGGTGTCGCGCAGGTGGGACTGGAAGATGTCGACGCTGCGGGCCACGAAGGTCGCCCCGGCGCCGATGGCGAGCGACAGCGGGTTGAACGGGTAGTCGACCGAGCCCGCCGGCGAGGACTTCGTCTTCTTGCCCAGCTCGCTGGTGGGCGAGAACTGCCCCTTGGTGAGGCCGTAGATGCGGTTGTTGAACATCAGGATCTTCACCCCGACGTTGCGCCGCAGCACGTGGATCAGGTGGTTGCCGCCGATCGACATCGAGTCGCCGTCGCCGGTGGCGATCCAGACCTCCAGCTCCGGCCGGGCCAGCTTCAGCCCGGTCGCCACCGCCGGCGCCCGGCCGTGGATGGTGTGGAAGCCGAAGGTGTTCATGTAGTAGGGGAAGCGGCTCGAGCAGCCGATCCCGGAGACGACGACGAACTTCTCGCGCGGGATCCCCAGCTCGGGGAACACCTGCTGCACGGCCGACAGGATGGCGTAGTCGCCGCAACCGGGGCACCAGCGCACCTCCTGGTCGGTCTGGAAGTCCTTCTTGCCGAGGACCGGAGCGGGTGTCTCAGTGGGCATGATTCGCCTCCATGATCGACTGGATCTTGTCCAGGATCTCCTGACGTGAGAAGGGCTTCCCCTGCACCTTGCTGAGCGTGATGATGTCCTTGAGGTAGCGGGCCCGCAGCAGGAGCGCTAGCTGGCCAAGGTTCATCTCCGGCAGCAGCACCTTGTCGAACTTCGCCAGCACATCGCCCAGGTTCTTCGGGAAGGGGTTGAGATAGCGCAGATGGGCCCGGCTGACCTTGACGCCCCGGCTCCGTGCGTTGTTGACCGCGCCGGTGATCGCCCCCGCGGTCGAGCCCCAGCCGAGGACCAGCAGCTCGCCGCCGTCCGGATCGCCGAAGACCTCGACGTCCGGGATCTCGTTGGCGATCCGCGCCACCTTCTCGGCGCGCAGATGGATCATGGTCTCGTGGTTGACCGGGTCGTAGGAGACGTTGCCGGTGACGTTCTCCTTCTCGAGGCCGCCGATCCGGTGCTCCAGGCCCGGCGTGCCGGGGATGGCCCAGGGTCGGCTGAGCGTCGCCTCGTCGCGCTCGTAGGGGTGGAACCCTTCCGGGTCGGTGCGGAACTCGATCCGCAGGTCGGGCAGGTCGGCCACCTCCGGCAGCTTCCAGGGCTCCGAGCCGTTGGCGATGTAGCCGTCGGACAGCAGCACCACCGGCACCATGTGACGGGTGGCGATGCGCACTGCCTCCAGGGCGACGTCGAAGCAATCCTTCGGCGTCGAGGCGGAGAGGATCGGCAGCGGCGATTCGCCGTTGCGGCCGAACATCACCTGCAGCAGGTCGGCCTGCTCGGTCTTGGTCGGCAAGCCGGTCGAGGGGCCGCCGCGCTGGATGTCGCAGACCACCAGCGGCAGCTCGGTCATGATCGCCAGATTCATCGCCTCGGCCTTGAGGGCGATCCCGGGCCCCGAGGAGACGGTCACCCCGAGGGCGCCGCCGAACGAGGCGCCGATCGCCGAGCAGACAGCGGCGATCTCGTCCTCGGCCTGGAAGGTGGTGACGCCGAAGTTCTTGTAGCGCGACAGCTCGTGGAGCACGTCGGAGGCCGGCGTGATCGGGTAGGCGCCGAGGAAGAGCGGCAGGCCGCTGCGCCGGCTGGCCGCGATCAGCCCCATGGCCAGCGACATGTTGCCGGTGATGTTCCGGTAGAGCCCCGGCACCATGCGTGCCGCCGGCACCTCGTAGCGGTCGTGGAAGAGCTCGGTGATGTCGCAGAAGTTCCACCCCGCCCGCAGCACGGCGACGTTCGCCTCGGCCAGGTTCGGCTTCTTGGCGAACTGCTTCTTGAGCCACTCGACGGTGTTGTCGAGCGGCCGCGAGAAGAGCCAGTAGCACATGCCGAGGGCGAACATGTTCTTGCAGCGGTCCATCGACTTGGTGTCGAGGCCGCTCCCCTCCAGCGTGCGGCGGGTCATCGTGGTGAGGGCCGCCTGGAATACCCGGTAGTTGGCGAGGCTGCCGTCCTCCAGCGGATTGACGGTGATGTTCGCCTTGGCGAAGTTGCGGGCGTTGAACTCGTCGGTGTTGACGATGACGATGCCGTTGGGCTTGAGATCCTTGATCTCCTTCTTCAACGCCGCCGGGTTCATGGCGACCAGCACGTCGGGCGCGTCGCCGGGGGTATGGATGTCGTAGTCGGCGATCCGCACCTGGAACGCCGAGACGCCGGGCAGGGTGCCGGCGGGGGCTCGGATCTCGGCCGGGAAGTCGGGCAGCGTCGACAGGTCATTGCCGAGCAGCGCCGAGGTATTGGAGAACTGGGTGCCAGTGAGCTGCATGCCGTCGCCCGAGTCGCCGGCGAAGCGGATGACCACCTCGTCGATCTTCTCGGGCACGACCGTGGATTTCTCTTTTTCTACGATCATGTTCGTCTCTCTCCGGAGATGAAAACAAAAAGGACCCGGCCATCATGCCAGGTCCCCTCTGGAGCATGGCCCCCGGACGCCAGTGCTTGTTCGCGGCCCGATCTTAGCAGAGTGGGGGGCTGTCAGGGATCGGCTATTGGGGTCAAACAGGCAGCCGCGCCAGGGCGGCTCTCTCTTCGGCGGTCAAACCGGCGGCAAGATCCGGAAAGGCCTCGAGGAGCCCCTGGGCGTCGGCGAAGTCCTGGAGCCGCTTCGAGCGCCGGCGGGCCGGGTCGGCGGCCGCCCGCAGCTTCTCGTGGAGCAGATCGGCGGGGATGATGACCCGCAATGGCACCCCGTCGAGCTCGATCTCCTCCGCCCGGGCGATGGCGGCGGCCAGCGCGGGATCGTCCGAGAACTGGACGGGAGTCCCTTCTGGGCCCTGCCAGTTTTCGGAGTGCTCGAACCGGCCGGTCCGGCGAAACCCGACCGCCTCCAGGGCTGTTTCGGGGATGGCCTCACGGTCCAGGACGGCGAGGTCGATGTCCACGGTCGTCCGCGGCTCTTCCTGATGGACCTGGAGCGCGAGGCCGCCGATCAGGGCGTAGGGTGTCCCGGTCTCGAACAGGACCCGACCCACAGCCAGCAGCGCAGGCTTCTTCGACTGTTCCATTCCAGTCCTCATCCAGTGCCACTGACGGTCCAGGAGGAACCCGGTTTCGAGGCCGCCGGCCATGGAAGGATGATACTCCGCCGTCTTACGAGTGCGCCGCCTTGGCCGCCTCGCGCGCCTGGGCCTGCCGGGCCTCGTCCACGAGGTTGAAGGCGTCGCGCCGCATCTTGCCGCGCTGGACGTCCTCCTCGGGGAAGCTGGGGCGGTAGCCGAGGCGGTTCTCGTCGAAAGTGAACGGCTTCATCAGGTCGGACTTGCCGACGATCGACTGCTCGCGGGTGAAGTAGGCCATGTCGTAGTTGTTGGACATGATGATGGCCTCCTCCGGGCAGGCGTCGACGCAGAAGCCGCAGAAGACGCAGCGCAGCATGTCGATCTCGTAGACCGTCGGGTACTTCTCGATGTTGACGTCCGGATGCTCGCCCGCCTCGATGTGGATGCACTCGGCCGGGCAGTTCTGGGCGCACAGGAAGCAGGCCACGCAGCGCACCGAGCCGTCGGGACGGGTGGTCAGGATGTGGTGGCCGCGGAAGCGGTGGCTGTAGTTGCGCCGCTCCTCCGGATACTGGATGGTGTACATCCGCCCCGGCTTGAAGAGGTTCTGCAGGAAGTGGCGCAGGGTCACCATCAGGCCGCTGAACAGCGGCAGGTAGAGCCGCTCCGCGAACCCCGGCTTGTAGGGCTTGGGCTCGGTGGGGTACGGCGACCGCAGGACGGGCCGGACGGGCTGCTGGGTTTGCTGCAGTGATTGAGTCAATGGCTGGCTCATCGTTCGAGCTCTCCGGCGATGACGTTCAGGCCGCCCAGCGAGACGATGGCGTCGGAAACCGAGCCGCCGGTGATCAGGCCGGGGAAGGCGGAGAAGATCGGGAAACAGGGGGGCCGGCAGTGAATGCGGTAGGGCTTGCCGGTGCCGTCGCTGATGGCGTAGAAGCCGAGCTCGCCGTTGGCCCCCTCGACCATGCTGTAGATCTCCCCTTCCGGCACCACGATGCCGTCCATGATCAGCTTGAAGTGGTAGATCATCGACTCCATCTGGTTGTAGCACGCCTCCTTGGGGGGGAGCGCCACGTGCGGATCGTCGACGATCCAGGGGCCGGAAGGCATGCCGCGGTCGAGGAGCTGGCGGATCATCTTCAGCGACTCGCGGATCTCCAGCATGCGGATGCGGAAGCGGTCGTAGACGTCGCCGCCGTAGAGCACCGGCACCTCGAAGTCGAGCGTGTCATAGAGGTCGTAGGGGTGGGCCCGGCGCACGTCGTAGCCGACGCCGCTCGCCCGCAGGCAGGGGCCGGTCCAGCTCCAGTTCACCGCGTCCTCACCGGAGATGGCGGCGACGCCCACCGAGCGGTCGATCCAGATCCGGTTCTTGTTGACCAGCGTCTCGACGTCGTTGACGTACTGCGGGATCATCTCCACCAGCCGCCGGCAGCGCGCCTCGAAGTCGGGCGGCAGCTCCTGGATCAGGCCGCCGATCCGGCAGGCGGACACCGTCAGGCGGGCGCCGCAGACCGACTCCAGCAGGCCGTAGATCTCCTCGCGCGGCTGGAACAGGTACCAGAAGCTGGTCAGGCCGCCAGCGTCCACCAGCGTCGTGCCGTTGCACACGCAGTGGTCCATGATGCGCGAGAACTCGGAGAGAATCATCCGCGCCCACACCGCCTTCGGCGGCACCTCGACCTTCAGCATCTTCTCCACCGTCCGGCAGTAGCCGACGTTGTTGATGAACGCCGAGCAGTAGTTCAGCCGGTCGGTGTAGGGGATGACGTGCTGCCAGGTGTGCGTCTCGCACATCTTCTCGAAGCAGCGGTGGAGATAGCCGATCTCGACGTCCGAGGCGACGATCGTCTCGCCGTCCAGCACCGCCATCAGCCGGAAGGTGCCGTGCATGGCCGGGTGGGACGGGCCGATGTTGATGGTCATCCGCTCGAACATCTCGTCGCCGTTCTCGGGGAGGTCGAACTTCGGCTTGTAGATCTTGTCCTCGGTGAGGATCCAGCGCTTCGCCGCGTCGTAGTCCTTGCGCAGCGGATGGCCCTGGAAGGCCTCGTGGGTGAGGAGGCGCCGCAGGTTCGGATGCCCGTCGAAGCCGAAGCCGAACATGTCGTAGGCCTCGCGCTCGAACCAGTCGAGACCCTTCCAGAGCCGGGTCATCGACGGCAGCACTACGTCGTCCTCGCGCATCGGCACCTTCAGCCGCAGCCGCGCGCCGCGCTGGATCGAGTAGAGGTGATAGATCGCCTCGAAGCGCTCCTCGCGGTCCGGAAAGTCGACGCCGCAGAGGTCGAGCATCATGTCGAACTGCGTCTGCGGGTTCTCCTTCAGCTCGCGGGCGACGTCGAAGAGGACGTCCTTGCTGACGATCCAGACCGGCTGGTCCAGACCCTCCTGGGGCAGGACGCTGCCGGCCGGGAACTTCGCCCGGATGGCGTCGAGCTCCGGCGTGGTGGTCGAGGGCTTAGGCTGTGGGGGCGCCAGCGTTGACACTCTTGGTCTTCTCCTGGTCCTTGGTTTCCCGGGTCTCTTTGCGGCGCTTTTCGCGCGAGAACTCGCGGTCGCGGGCGACCTTCTCCTTGAGCTGGAGGATGCCGTAGATCAGCCCCTCCGGCGTCGGCGGGCAGCCGGGGACGTAGACGTCCACCGGGATGACCTCGTCGATCCCCTGCATCACGTGGTAGGCGCGGTAGAAGCCGCCCGAGCAGGCGCAGGCGCCCATCGAGATGACCCACTTGGGGTCCGCCATCTGGTCGTAGATCTTCTTCAACACCGGTGCCATCTTGTCGTTGATGGTCCCCGCCACCAGCAGCACGTCGCTCTGCCGGGGGGAGAAGCGCACCACCTCGGCGCCGAAGCGCGACACGTCGTAGTGGCTGGACACCGTGGACATGAACTCGATGGCGCAGCACGCCGTCCCGAACGGGAACGGCCAGAAGGAGTTGCGCGCGGACCAGTCCTCCAGCGTGTCGAACGTGGTGGTGATCCAGCTTTCTCCGATCATGTTGTTCATGGGTAAAGTTCCTCTCGCGGCCTTGAGTCTACCACTTGTGACTGGCGGTCACAAGCTCTCGTAAGACCAGCATTTTCTATGGGTTACCCTACAGGCCACCGTCGGAGACCGGGCCGGGGCGGCCCGGTCTTCCCCCACTCTGCAACGCCGGCCGGAGGGGCGGGGATTCCCTCCTGCCGGGCGGTCCGGCTAGAGCAGGCAGTAGGCGCGGTAGATGGCGTTGCCGCTGCTGGTGTCCACGCCGCACTGCACCTCGGAGAGCCCGGGGTTGCAGCCATGGTAGGTGCCGGTGGGGTTGTTGTGGCAATAGGTGTAGGCCGTCGCGCTCTCGGCGAAACAGGTCGGACAGCTCGCCGCCGGCGAGGCGCCGCCGCCAATCGCCGCCGCCAGGGCCGCCAGGGGAAGTCCGAGCCTGAACAGCCGCGCCACGGTGCGATTCCAAGTCTTGCGCATGATGTCTCTCCTTATGGGTTCCGAGGTTCTTTTGGAGCCTCTTCCGCGCAGTTGCGGAAGAGCTCCCACCAGAGAGAGGTGCGCCTGCCGGACGGGAGCGAGTCCGTCCTTTCCGAAATCACCTCTGAGCCGCGAAAGCAAGCCTGAGGAAGGCCCATACCATCGCCGCCGCGACCAGCAGGAGCGCAAGGCTCGTTGTCCAGAACGAAACGTCGGCGCCGGCCTTCCAGATCAGCGCGGCAGTACCCGAGGGCGCCTGCCATTCCGCCTGACCGTGCAGCCAGAGATCGAGGTTCGAATAAAGGTTTCCGCTCGTGTGCAGCACCACCGCGGGCAGAATCGAGCTCGTCAGATGCGTCACCGTGCCGTAGATCGCGGCCACGGCCACGTAATACGGCCAGAGGATCAATGTGAAGTCCAGGTGGGCGATCGCGAACATCGTTCCGGTGATCAGAACGGCGACCGCCATCCCGTAGCGCCGTTCGATCGGACCCTGCATGTAGCCGCGAAAGGCGGCTTCCTCGACGATCCCCGCGACGGGAGCGGCCATCAGGAGCAGCGAGAGCACCGTGATCCTCGGCACCTGGGAGAGATCCGGGAGCTGCTGTTGCGGCAGCACGACCATCCGGTTCGCGATGCGGAGCGCAAGGACCAGGGCGACGATGCCGAGCCCACCGGCGAGAAGCGCCCAAACCCACACCCGGCCCGCGACGCGGTTGGCGCGCAGGCTTGTCCGGCGCACTTCGGCCGTCGATTCCGGCGGACCCTCGCCGCGGAGATACCGCCAGAAAAACCAGAGGTAGACGGCGGTCAGCGGCACCGCCCAGGGCAGGCCTGGGTAGTACCGCAGATTGGCCGCGAAGAGGAGGTTCCGCGGGATCGTCCCGGCGATCATGACCAGCATGCCGACGAGCACAGCTTGAAGGGTTTTCTCCAAGGTTCCCCCTCCCCGGTCGGGACTTTCCTTCTTCTGAAACGCTCAGGGCTGCGCGGCCTGCCCCTTGAAAACCTTTCCATTCTGCATGACGAAGCTGACCTTCTCCGTCTGGCGGATGTCCTGCAGGGGGTCGCCGGGGACCGCCACGAGGTCGGCGAGCTTGCCGGGCTCGAGGGTGCCGATCTTGTCGGTGAGGCCGAGGAGGTCCGCGCCGCTGCGGGTCGCCGAGATCAGCGCCTGGGCCGGGGTCATGCCGTTCTTCACCATCAGGGCGAACTCCTGCGCGTCGAGGCCGTGCGGCTCGACCGCCGAATCGGTGCCGAAAGCCACCTTGACCCCGATCTTCATCGCGCGCTGGAACATCGACTGCATCGCCGCCGCCGCGGCCCGCGCCTTGACGGCGATGGGCGGCGGGAAGTGGTCCGCCTTCTGCCCCACCCAGTAGCCGGCGAAGAGCGTCGGCACGAGGTAGACCCCCTTCTCCTTCATCATCCGCAGGGTGTCGTCCTGGATAAACGAGCCGTGCTCGATCGAATCGACGCCCGCGGCGATGGCGATCTTCGCCGCCGCGTCGCCGTGGCAGTGCGCGGCGACCTTGCGGTGCCAGGCGTGCGCCTCGGAGACGATGGCGTCCATCTCCTCCCGCGTCAGCTCGGGGACGTCCACCGGATCGGAGAGCGAGAGCACGCCGCCCGACGGCATGCACTTGATCACGTCCGCGCCGTACTTGATCTGGAACCGCACCGCCTCGCGGCACTGCTCGGGACCGTTGCAGATCCCCTCGATCGTTCCCGACGGCTTGACCACGTCCGGCGGAAACGGGGCATTGTCGGCGTGGCCTCCGGTCGAGCCGACGCCGTGGTTAGCGATCAGCATGCGGGGCCCTACGGCGACGCCGGCGTTGATGGCGTTGCGCAGGCCGAGGGACACGTAGTCCTGCGAGCCGAGGTCGCGCACGGTAGTGAAGCCGGCCTCCAGGGTCACCCGGGCGTACTTGGCGGCGTAGAGCGCCTGCTCGGCCGGGAAGCGCAGCGCGGACTGGTAGAAATCGCGGTACCAATCGTCCGACCCCTCCATCGCCATGTGGACGTGGGCGTCGATGAAACCGGGGAGGAGCGTCGAGTCGCCGAGGTCGATGACCTGGGCGCCCGGCGGCACGGTCAGGCTCTGCCCGACCTGGGTGATGTGGTCGCCCTCGACGATCACCATTCCGGGCGCCAGCGGGCGCTCCGAGGTGGAGGTGAAGACGCGCGCGGCCTTGAGCACGATCGGACCGGAAGCCTGGCCGGCGGCCTGTCCGGCAACCTGTCCAAAAGCCGGCCCCGCGAACGGCAGGGCCATCCCTGAAACCATCAGCATCACTGCGACTCGAACCAGCTTCCTCATCCGGCTCTCTCCTTTCGGGCGACTTAAGGACTTCCGAGGTCCGGAGAGTCTAGCAGGTGAGGACCGCGGAGGATCAGCCCCCTCTTACCACTTCGCGAACTTGAGCTTCAAATCCGAGCGATAGCGGGACAGCGGCGGCGACAGCTTGTCGATCAGCTTCAGCGCCTGATCCCGGGTCATGTGCGTCGTGTAAGAGCCCTTCAGCTTGGGATCGGGCATGTCGACCAGAATGGAATCGCTCCCCTCCGCATAGAACTGCAACGTCGTATCGTGAGCGTCGGTGAAACCGATGAAGTCGTCCTTGGTCGGCAGGGCCCGGCGCGCCACCGCCATCGCGTTTCCGGAGCGGACCGGGCCGGGCTCCGTCGTCTCCTTGCAGCTTCGCTCCGCATGGATGCAGTAGAAGAAGCTCAGGTTGCCCGGGGTATCGGCGGCCACCAAGGGCGTGCCGGATGCCACGACCAGGGCGGACAGCATCAAAACGTGGATTTTCATGGCGTTCTCAGCCTATCCTTTCAATACGATCAGATTTACCAGCAACAGGCAGCGATTCGTATCCGGATGCAGAGGCCGAACCGAGAGGGCCGGCCGGCCCTCTCGCCAGAGCCATCCTTGCAGCGGAGCCAACTCCAAAGCCTTGAGGCCTTCGACCCGCCAATCGCCTTCGCTGCACAGCAACAAACCGACGTCACCCTCCGGTAGACGGGCCTCGCCGCTATACGGAGTCACCTCGGCGCGGCACCGTCCCCGGCGGGTCATCACGTTGAAGTCGGTGCCGGGGCCGCCCAGCAGTGTGGCGTCGAGCGGCAGGTCGCCGGAGAAGCGGAACGGCTCATGGCGGCGGTCGAGCCGGTGAAGGAGCTTCCCATCCGCTCCGTAGAGCATCATTCCCGATCCCCGCAGGAGGACGATGCAGCGGTCGATCCCAGGGAAGACCGAGAACGGCGCGTCCTGTTCGACCTCGGCGACGCTGATCCGCCAGTCGAACGCGTCGGGCGGCGCTCCGGGCGGGCTGACAGCGATCTCCCGGGTGAGCCCGGCGCCGTTCTTCCACCTCTGCGGTGCGAGGTCCCGCAGGTCGAAGCGCTCGCCGGAAGCTTCCATCGGCACAGTGTATCGGTATCCGGCGCGATTGGAGCTTGCCTTCAGACTCGGCAAGCTTCCATCAGCGCACGGAAGCTTGCCGAGCCGGATTGGAAGCTTCCTTCGGCACAAGGAAGCTTCTCTTGGAGATCCTGAAGCTTCCGCCACCCCACGGGGGCTTACCTCGTCACGTCGCAGGTTTCCGCCGGCTCACGGAAGCTTGCCCCGAAGCTTTGCAAACTTCGGTCGGTCCACGGAAGCTTGCCCTGGAGCCCGGCAAACTTCCGACGCCCCAGGAAAGCTTGCCGCGAGGCGTCGCAACCTTCCAACGGTCCATAGAAGCTTGCCTTGGAGCTCCGCAAGCTTCCGACGGCCGGGAGAAGCTTGTAACGTCAGATCACAAGCTTACCTTGGGACCCTGTATCCGTATCTGCCGTGACGGAAGCTTGGCTTGGGACGTCGCAAGCTCCCGCCGGCCCACGGAAGCTCCCGGGGAGCCTAGCGAACCAGCGGCCGGTTGAGCTCCGTGCGCCACGTGGACGGATCGGGGCTCGACTCGGGACCCGAGACATAGGATTCCCAGAGGTCTGGCGCTCCCTTGAGCCCCTCCGCTTTCATCCAGGCCTCGACCTCGGACCATGCGGCGTAGAGCTTCTCGTAGGGGCCATGGTAGATCGCGCGCACCACCGTCGCTGCCTTCAAGGATCCCGCTTTCACATGGCCGGTGGCGGAAACCGGCGTCGCGACGGGCAAGCCGAGCTCGAAGTCGAAGCTCTGGGTGTCCATCTTCAAGTGATGGGCAAAAATTGGACCTGCGGGAGTAATTCCCTGCGCCGCGACGGCGGCCTTCAGCTCGCCGATGGCCGGTCCCATGGCCTTCTGAATTTCCGACCTTGGAATCGTAAGGTGAATGACGGCGGCTTGCAGGGTGTCTGTCTGTACGATCTCTGGTTTGTCGAGCATGGGATCTCCTTCAGCTTCTGCCGGTGCCCTTTTACGAAGGACCCGCTCCCTTGGTGAACTGCAGGTCCCGGGCCCGCCCGACGCCTACGAGGAAACCGGTGACCTTCTTGCCGGCGTCCCGCTGGAAGCGTATCACTCCGGCCGGACCGAGGAACGCGTCGGCGTAGGCGGGGTCGAGCGGCATCACCTCTCCCCGCTTCGGGTGCAGGACGAGCCGGCCGTCCTCGACTTTCAGGACCCAGAAGGTGTCCAGCTCGGCGCTGGTGTAGGTGCCGGCGTAGGCCGCGAGATCGCCGGGCTGGAGCGCGGCGGGCTGCTCTTCCTGGAAGACCAGGGGCTTGGCGGTGCCCGGGGAGAGTTGCATCCGCCTCTTGGCACCCGCGGCAACCGGCGGGAAGGACACCACGGTGCCGGTCGTGCCCACCATCTGGAACCGGTCGCTCCCCAGGGGGACGAGCTCGGAGTCGTTGTCCACGCCACGGACGTAGAAGAGCTTGCCGTCCCGGGCTTCGACGTGGCGGACGCCGAAGCCACCGCCGGGATGAGGCCCATAGCCGGTCGCGCGATGAGGGACGACCGCCATGTGATCGTTCAGGAATTGAGTGTGACTCATGCCGAGCGGGGTGAAGATGCGCTCCTGAGCGAAGTCGCGCAGAGGTTTGCCGCTGACCCGCTTGACCACGAACGAAAGCAGAAAGTAGCCGGAGTTGCTGTAGCTGTGCTCACTGCCCGGCTGGAAATCCAGCTTCTTCTGCCGCGCCAGGACGGTCAGGGCGTCGCCGTCCGTGGTGTAGTCCTCGACGGCGAAATCGCCCATCGCCATCAGGTTGATGTAGTCGCGGATGCCGCTCGTGTGGTGGAGCAGATGCCGGAGGGTGACCGGCGTCCCAGTGATCTGCGTTCCATACTCGGGGAGCTCCGGGACGTATTTGTGGATATCGTCGTCCAGCGAGAGCTTGGCGTCATGCGCCAGCAACAGGACGCTCGCCGCCGTGAACTGCTTCGACGTCGAGCCGATGTCGAATACCGTCTGCTTCGGGTCGAGAGGAACGCCGTTCTCCAGGCTCGCGAACCCATAGCCCTTCTCGTAGACGATCGCGCCGTCGCGGACCACGGCGAGCGAGCAGCCCGGCGATCCGGGCTTGGCGTACTCGGCGAAGACCGCGTCGACGTCCCGGCCAAGCGCCTGGGAGTCGGCCGGCGTGGGCGGTCCGGCGACGACTGCCGCGGCGGAGACGAGGAGAGAGGCGGTGAGGCAGGAGAGGATTCGGGATCGCATGACGGGAAGTCTATCAGGGGGGAGAGTCCCGCGGCTTCCGGCCAGCGTCGACCGGACCGGCCAATGGTGTCTGACCGGATCCACGGAGCTTCGGCACCTCGCTCGCGGAGCCTGTGAAGGTTGCCCCCTTCGGAACCGCCGGGTTCACTCGCAGAATCCATGGAGCGGGTTCCTGAGCCCGCGCTCCAGATTTCGCCCTTTCGAACGTCGCCCAGCAGAAATTGTAGGCCCCTCCTCTGCTCTCCACACGCTCCTTGATCAGTTCAGACCAGACGAGTGGACACAACTCTCTAAGCTGTTGATCGATCTTCAATGGAATGCTGATTGGAAAGCCTTCCCGCGAGATCATCAATAGGGCATCTCCCGTCGGTAGAAATTCTATTCGCTTTAAAGTAGGAGACGCCGGAACGTATGCTACCGACTCGCCGGAGCTCATTCTCCAGATGTGGATTTTACCATCTTCCGTCGGCCCGACTGCGGCGAGATCCGATGAGGAGGCAAAGCTAAAGATGGTAGCGGCGACATGTGGCCATCCGCTGTCGTTGTCTTCAGGAACCCTTGCAACCGCAGCGCCCTTGAGCAGGTCCAGGATGTAGGCTCCGTCACTACCCTCTATTGCCCAGAGATCAGCTACCGATTTCGCGCGAAATCCGATAGGCAGGCGATCGCCGCTTTTGGGGTCATCCAGAAGGATTCCACTTCGAGTATCCCAGACGAATGCATCGTTCCCTAAACCTGTGGCGACGACACGTTGATCAGACATTGCG
>DASWQX010001280.1:0-4529 GCA_036403495.1 Thermoanaerobaculia bacterium | reverse complement strand
ATCACGCCGATCGAGGCCAGCGCCGCGAGGTACTCCTCGACGAGCTCCAGCGGCACCGGGCCGTAGATCGCGCTGAGCGCGTCGCGGATGGCGGGCACGTCCCGCCGGCCGTCCACGAGGTTGAGCGCCTCGTAGGCGTAGTCGCCACCGGCGCCCCAGAGGCCGTCCCGCTTCAGCAGGCCAGGCGCGGCGATCTTCATCTTCGTCGTGTGATCCTGAAAGTAATCATAGCCGAAGCCCCCCATGGCGCCCTTCGGCTCAGGGCTGCGCCGGTAGACGACCGCGCCAGCGGCAGCCTTCGCGTCGGGTGCCGCGGCCGGCTCCCCCACCAGCTTCCGCAGGAGGGCGAGGTGATCGTTCATCGTCGTCCGCACGGCCGGCGGGACATCGCCGAAGCCACCGATCGAGCGGGCGATCTCCGCTTCCTGGGCGAGATGGAAACGGAGCAGGTTTTGCGCCTCGGCCGCCTCTCCCAGGGCGCGCAGGCGCTCGGCTCGGGCGAGCGCCTCGGCCGTGCGTTCGAGGCCGCCGCGGCGCACCAGCTCCCAGAGCGCCGGGACCTGGCTCCCGTCGAGGTTCGCCAAGTACCAGGCGCTCGCCGCGCCGAGGAAGGCGGCGCGCATCAGCTTGGTCGCGTCGATATTGGCGACGCCGTCCGCGTGGGTATGGATGTAGCGGTCCGGCCAGTCGTTGAGGTAGATCGCCGGCACCCGCCACGATCCCTCGCTCCACACCTGGTGATCGCTCCCCTCGGTGAAGTCGACGAATTCGGCTTGAAGAGCGCGCTTGCTCCCCTCCGGGTCCACCAGCGGGTAAGGGGCCTCGCCGGTGGCCGCCAGGGCGTAGGACTGCTCGTTGACGAAGCGGCCGAACGCGCCGCCGACGTCGTTGACGAAGGTCGGCAGGCTTTTCGGCGAGCGGGTGACGTGGAAGACCGCCTTGGTGATCTCGGCGTCGCCCCCCACCATGTCCATGTGGATCACGGCGAGGGCGCGCGCCGCGAGCTCCGGCCGGGCGTTGAGCAGCGCGGTGGTCCCCTCGATCTCCGGCGGCCAGACGAAGCGAATCGTGCGCTGGGGAGCGGCGAGCTTCCCCTCGCGCACCAGCTTCGCCAGGGTGCGCGCCACCTCCAGGATCGTCGAGCAGCCGCTGGCGTTGTCGTTGGCGCCCGGCCGCTGATGGTCGAGATGGCAGGAGAGGACGATCTCGTGCTGGCGCCCCGCGGGATCAACGCCGGGGATCACGCCGGTGGCGATCCGGTAGGCCCCGGGGTGCTGGCCGGCCTTGACGCTGGCCCGCAGACGGACCGGCCGATGATTCGACAGCCGCTCCTGCCAGGCGCGCGCCTGCTTGAGCGAGACCATGAAGGCGAAGGTCTTCGGCGCCGGGAAGGTGTCGAGGTGCCCCCAGCGGACGAGGCTCTCGTCCTCCTTCCACCAGCCGGTTACCTGGTTCTGGGCGTAGGAGACGATCCCCGCGGCGCCGAAGCGGTCGACGGCCAGCGGGTAGACCGCGCCCGGCTGGGCCCCCGCGAGGACGAGCCTGCCGCGGACGTCCTTCTCTTCATAGTACGCCTCCGAGGTGCCGGCGCCGACGTCGACCAGATCGGCCGCGGCCTCGCCCGAGGCGCTGTCCTCCGCGAGCACGATCGGCCGCGCCTCCCAGGAGGCGACGCGCTCGCCGTCCACCCAGCGTCCCCCCTCCTCGCGCTGCTCCCAGAGCTCGGCGAAATCGGCGTCCCATGCCGGCCGCGAACGCTGGGTGCCGTAGAAGACCTTGCCGTCCGCCGGCAGCTCCAGGACCTCGACCTCGGAGAGCCCGTACTCCTGCGCCCGTTCGCGCACCCAGTCGGACGCCGAGCCGAACCCCCGCGACCCGCGCACGCGGTGGAACAGGGTGATCGACTGCAGGTTGCGCTTCGCCGCCGTGCCCGACACCTCGCCGGCGATGGCTCGCACGGCGGCCTCCGGCAGGAGCGGAGGCGGCTCGGTCGCCCGGGCGGACGCGGCCAGGACGATCGTCAGGGCTGCCGCGAACCAGAAGGCGCGATTCATCACGGGATTCTCCTTGTGAGCTGCGCGATCGTATCGCGAGTTCCGGGATCTGGCGCGATGCTTGCTCCCGCCATCGCCATGCCCAACCCATCCCCATCCCGCTACCGTGCCGTCATCCTCGATATGGACGGCACTCTCCTCGACAGCAACGAAGCCCACGTCAAGGCCTGGGTGGAGGCGCTGCGCGAGCACGGCCGCGAGGTCTCGGAGAAGGACATCTGGCCGTGGGTCGGCATGGGCGGGGACAACCTCCTGCCCGCGGCGGTGAAGATCTCGAAAGAGAGCCCGGAAGGAAAGGAGATCGCCGAGACCCGGGGGAAGATCTTCAAGTCGCGCTACCTGGAGACCCTGAAGCCCTTCCCGGAGGTCCGCCCCCTGCTCGAACGGATGCGGAAGGACGGCCTCCGGCTCGCCATCGCCACCTCCTCGCCAGAGGACGAGGTGAAGAAGGCAGTCGAGATCATCGGCGCCAAGGATCTTCTGGAGGACGTCACTTCCGCCGGCGACGCGGCGCGATCGAAGCCCGATCCGGACGTCGTCCAGGCCGCCCTCGACCGGCTGAAGCTCGCCGCCGAAGACGTGGTGATGCTGGGCGATACCCCCTACGACATCCAGGCCGCCGGCAAGATCGGCATCGGCGTCATCGCCTTCCGCTGCGGCGGCTTCCGCGACGAGGACCTGAAGGTGCGATCGCGATCTACGACGGCGCGGCCGACCTGCTGGCCCGCTACGAGGATTCGCCGCTGGGCTCGCCTGGTTGAGGCCGGGGCTTCGGCGGCGCTTTCAGGATCCCCCGGACCCGCCCGACCTCGCCGGTCTGGAGGCGCACCTTGATGCCCCGCGAATGCTGCGGAGCGCTGGTGAGGATGTCGCGCACGATCCCCCGCGTCAGCCGTCCCGTGCGCTGATCGGCCTTCTGCACGATCTCCACCTCCAGGCCGGGGTGGATGTCCTTGCGGAGCTCTCCTGGCATGCAAACCCTCTCTTTCGGCGCCCAAACCTGGAGATTCAACTCAGAAACCCGAATTTCCGCCGGAAAAACCCGAGCTTCCACCGAAGAATACCGAGTTTCTGATGGAAAACTCAGATTCTGGGGGTGAAAGCTCGACTCTTGGCTTACAAAAGGCGGGCTTGCGGACTGGGAAGCCGGATTTCAAGTTGGATCTGTCTGCTTCGAACTTGAAAAGCCCTGCTTTCAAACTGGAAACCCGAGTTTCCAAGTTGAAAATTCAGGTTTTGCGTTCGGAATGACCTGCTTTCAGGATGGAAAAACGAGATTCCGAGTCCGTCATCCCTTCGCCTTCAGCTCGCCGACGACCATCTGGATCTGCTGGTCGGGCTCGGACATCAGCGGGATGCTGCCGGCGCCCTGGTGGCCGCCGCCGCCGTAGCGGGCCGCCAACTCGCCGACGTTGGTCTTGCAGGTGCGGCGGAAGATGCTGTGGCCGAGCAGGAGCATCGGGAAGGCGCGGTTCGGCCCCCAGTGGATGCGGACCGAGACGTTGACCTCCGGGTAGAGGGCGTAGATCAGGAAGCGGTTGCCGATCGGCGTGTGGTCGAGCTCGCGGAAGTCGGTGATCACGACGTTGCCGTCCACCCGGCTGCAATGGCGCAGATCCTGGCAGAAGTGCTCGTTCTCCCCCTCCATCAGCTCGCAGCGCTTGCGGACCGACGGATCGTCGAGGATGGCGGAGATCGGAGTCCCCTCGCGCAGCAGCTCGACCAGGTGCAGGAAGTAGCGCTCGAAGGTGCCGAGGCCGCTGCGGCCGTCGATGGTGAAGCCGAGCTTGATGTAGCTCTGAGGGTCGAGCACGTCGGCGGGCGCGAGGTTCGCGGAGTCGAGCCGGTCGGTCTCACGCACCAGCTCGGCGAACTGCGGCATCGCCTCCTCGCCGCCGTAATATTCGTAGACAAGGTGGGCCGCCGACGGGGCCTGGGCGAAGGCGCCGCGGTAGGCCTCCTGCGGCACGTGGCTCGCCGCGGTGTGGAGATGGTGGTCGAACCACATGGCGGCGCCGGGGTGAAACGGCAGGTTGGCGATGATGTCGCCGGGCCGGATGTCCGCCCGGCCGTCGCTGATGTCCTGCGGATGGATGAGCGAGATGCTGTCGATCTGCTCGTTGAGGGAGAGCAGCACCGCACAGGTCAGGCCGTCGAGGTCGCCACGAGTCACGAGTCGCATAGGTTGCGACGGATTGTAGCAGGAGTCGCGAAAAGCCAGGAGGAGGGATCAGGGCGGCGAAACCGCCCTGATCCCGGGTTAGCGTTCCCTTCAGGCGACCGTCGGATCCGGGCAGCCGTCGATCGGCGTCGTGCAGTACTTGCAGATCGAGATCGTCTGCGACGTGGTGAACGGCTGCGGCAGCGGCTGCGGCTGCGGTGTCGTGATGATGGCGACCGCGCCGCCGACGATGTCGAGGCTGCGAAGGGTCTCACGGTTGAGGCTGAGCTTCTTCAGGTTCTTCTTCATCGGTA
>DASWQX010001279.1:0-2153 GCA_036403495.1 Thermoanaerobaculia bacterium | reverse complement strand
GGGAGAAGGTTCTGGGCGCCGAGCACCCGGACACCGCCCGAAGCCTGAACAACCTCGGTTTCTTTCTTCAGAGCCAGGGAGATCTTGCGGCAGCTCGGCCATACTACGAGCGAGCGTTGGCGATCCAGGAGAAGGTTCTGGGTGCCGAGAATCCGGACACCGCAACCAGTCTGAAAAACCTCGGTTTCCTTCTTCGGAGCCAGGGAGATCTTGCGGCAGCTCGGCCATATTACGAGCGGGCGTTGGCTATCTGGGAGAAGGTTCTGGGCGCCGAGCACCCCCAAACCGCCGTCAGCCTGAACAACCTCGGTTTACTTCTTCGGAGCCAAGGAGATATTGCGGCGGCTCGGACGTACTACGAGCGGGCATTGGCAATCTGGGAGCTTCGACTGGGACCGGATCATCCGCACACGAAGATCGCGCAGAAGAACCTGGCGGCACTTGGGGAAGCAGAGTCGACGTAAGCCTTCGAGGCCCCTCTACGCCCCCACCCCCACCTCCCGAGTTTCCGCCAGTGCCGGCACCCCGCCCTCCGCCCGCATCTGCGGCGGCAACGCTCGCAGCTCACGGCCGGCCTCCTTCGGGGCGATGTGGCTCATCGCGTGCTCGGCCATAGCGGTGATCGTCAGACTGGGATTGACCCCGAGGTTGGCCGGGATCATCGAGCCGTCCACCACGTAGAGATTGTCGTAGCCGAAGACGCGGTTGCGGGCGTCGATCACGCCGTCGGCCGGCGTGGTGCCCATCGGGGCGCCGCCGAGGATGTGGGCGGTGGTGGGGATGTTGAGCACCACCTCGTTGATCGAGCTCGCCGGGAAGCCGGCGGTGCGCTCGGCGATGTAGCGGGCCGCCTGGTTGGCCACCGGGATGTAGGCCGGGATCGCCGGCTGCCCCGGATCGCGCTGGCTGGTGAGCGACTTGCCGAACGGCCAGAACCAGCGCCGGGCGCGCACCAGGCGGAGGGAGTTGTCGAGGCTCTGCATCACCAGGATGATCGTCGAGTGCTGCGCCCAGCCGAAGGGGATCAGGGTGCGCAGGAAGTCGACCGGATGGCGCAGGCCGGCGGCGACCCACTTCATCGGCCGGGTCAGCCGGGTCCCCTCGTCGACCAGCAGCGTGGCCAGGAAGCTCATCACGTCCGATCCCTTGGGGTAGCGGACCACCTCGACGCAGGTGTCCGGATCGGGGTGGAAGCTGCTGGCGATGGCGATCCCCTTGGAGTAGTCGGAGTCCTTCACGCGGGAGGTGGCGCCGCAGATGACCTCGCTGTTGGTGCGCACGTAGCCGCCGAGGACCGGGGAGAGGCGGGGGAGCGTCCCCTCGTCGCGGCACTTGAGGAGGAGGTTGGTGGTCCCCAGCGCGCCGGCGGCCAGCACCACACCGCGCGCCCGGATCGTCCGCTTGCCGCGGAACAGCTTGGTGGTCGAGCTCCGGGTGTGGACGCGCCACCCCCCCTCGCCGTCCTCATCGAGGCCGGTTACCTGGGTCTCCGGGCGGACCTCGGTGCCGAGCCGCTCGGCGAACCAGAGGTAGTTCTTGTCGAGCGTGTTCTTGGCGCCGTGCCGGCAGCCGACCATGCAGCCGCCGCAGTAGGTGCAGGTGGTGCGGTCCGGCCCCTGGCCGCCGAAGAAGGGGTCGCCCACCTGCTGGCCGGCGCGCTCGCCGAAGAGGATGGCGACGTCGGTGGGGGCGAAGGTGTCGTCGCGGCCGGTCGACTTCGCGAGGTCGCGCAGGGCGTCGTCCCCCGCCCAGAGGTGGGGAGTGGCGGTGACGCCGAGAATCCGCTTGGCGGTCCGGTAGTGGGGCTCGAGGGCACGCTTCCAGTCGATCCCCTTCGGCCAGGTGCCGCGCTGGAACGCCTTGTCCTCGGGCTCCAGGTGGGTGCAGGCGTAGACCAGCGAGCCGCCGCCGACGCCGGCGCCCGAGAGCACAAGCACGTCGCGCAGCAGGGTCAGACGCTGGATGCCGTGGCAGAACAGCGCCGGCATCCAGAGGAACTTCCGCACGTTCCAGTTCGACTTCGGAAAATCCTGGGTCCGCCAGCGCTTGCCGGCCTCCAGCACCAGGACCTTGTACCCCTTCTCCGAGAGCCGCAGCGCCGAGACGCTGCCGCCGAAACCCGAGCCGACGATGACGAAATCGTAGTCGCAGGC
>DASWQX010001278.1:0-3898 GCA_036403495.1 Thermoanaerobaculia bacterium | reverse complement strand
ATCCGAGGTAATCCTTAAACCATTGCGAATCTCTGTCCAGACCTCCTCGTCTCCGAGGAGATCGATGGTCGTCAGGCGTGCCAGGGCGATTCCTGGAGCTCCAAAGCACCACTGGTTTGCGAATAGCAGAGTCGGGCTGGTTTGATCGATCCAGTCCTGATGCTCCTCGCTGAAGGTGGACCTCTCGAACGCCCAGGCTCGCAAGGCTATGTCGAGCAGGGCTTGGCGTCGAGTCCTGCCGTAGAGCTTGAGCAGGGCACAGGAGATACCGGCGGATCCATGAGCAAACCCCGTCACGGGGGAAAATCTAGAGTCCGTGGACCAGACAGTGGTGCCGTCGGATCGATCCACACGTTGGCTCAAGAGATGGTCGGCGCAAGCGTTTGCCACTTCGAGTGGAGTCATGCCGCTTTGTGTGGGACCGGGGAGAAAGCGGTCCATCATCAGGAGGGCCATGATAGCCCCGGGCGCACCCGAGACAACGTCGAGGCTCTGGTCGGCCGCAATGTGCTCCGGAGCGATGAGGCCGGCGATGCCATGGGCCTCTGCGAAGAGTTCCGGCCGCTCGAGCAGGCGGCCAAGGGTCACCAGGGAGTAGACGAACGAGCCCAGTCCTACCAACCCGCCGATCCCCAGACTCATCTTTCGCGCCCGCCCCGGCTCCGCCACCAAGCGCTTGAGCAGCAGCCGGAGCGGAGCGACGATCTCAAGGCTGAGATCCTGGTATCCGCTATCCGCCTCAACTCGCCCAAGGGCTGCGAAAAATATCGCGATTCCCGGCAGGCCATCGTAGAGGTGGGGGCCGGCCGGCACCAGTGGAGGGGCTCCTGCTTCGGTCATGCGGTTGGGGCGTTGCCAAGTAACGCTGCCATCCTTGGCGCAGAGGCGGTGCTCGAAGATCTCCCGCGCGAGCCTGCGGGCCGCGCTCAGGAAGTCCTCTCGATGGGGGGGAGCACTTGACAGAGACTGCAATCCCGGCATGCAGCAGCCACTCGAATACGTAGAGTTCACGCTTGCGGCCTCGCACGTACCAGGAGATGACACCAAAATGCCTCGTCTATGAGAGTCAGCCCTGATTGATTGGCAAGTCCGTGGCAAGCCTTGAACAAGGGTACGAAAGCACGCTCGGCTGCCCAGTGATCGCTAGAGGGAACAGGATCGCAGGATCGGCTGACATAGCCATGAAGGTCGCTCAGCGAGCGCTGCCACATGCCGAGTTCGGCCGGCTCAGGCTGCTGGTCGGCAGCGTCGGTCCACTCTTCGGCGATCAACTCCCGAAACTTCTCGAGAGCTACGCCAGAGGCTTCAACTCGCACATCGAGAGCTGACAGAGCGCTCTGCAGACTCGCGCCACCAGAGCTGTGCGCCACCACTTCGCGCAGCAACAGATCCCGATGATAGGCGAGATACGCGAAGCGCATCTCAACCGGCAACCCGAGGGAGGAGAGGCCCGAAATCAGGGCTCTCAAAAAAATTCTACGCCGAGAGCCGTGCGTAATCCGACTCTCGCCGTTCGATTGCAGTGCCGAGAGAACAAACTCGCAACCATGAGCCAGACAGACGGTGATGAGACTCGCATAGCAAGGGTCCATCATAGGTTGTCCACCACCCAGGGTGGCGCCTTCGCGACAATAGCCGGTCCAAACCAGGGTTCCTCCAAAAGTTTCGGTCTGAGATCCTGCGACGGCCTCTTCCAGCCATCGCCGCATGTTCGGACCTTGATCTTCAGGTCCATGCAGATGGAGCTCGAGGCGATCTTGACTATGGCCGCCACGCAAAAACCATAAATAGCACTGACTGGTCGCGCCCTCCTGCTGAAGCCACTGCCGGAAAGGTGCAACCACTTGCTGGACAAGCTCGTCCAATCCACCTCTGCAATCGATAACGGCTGAGAGAAGCGGATCCGGGAAAGCAATCCTGATGTTATGAGATCCGCTCTCCAGAAAGTGTATCCGCACCACTCTTTCTGTGGAAGTGCTTCTCGGTGCCGCAGGTATTGGGGGCCTTGCAGGAGGGAAGACTTCGCCCGCGCCGGGCTCTCTCTGCGATTGAGCCACTTGCCGGGAGGTTCGGTCCAAAAAAGGCTTGAGTGCTAGTTTGGTTTCATGGTCCTTCGCAATGACTTCCCCTTCAGGAGTCTCTCCTCTAAGATAATGTTTGCTCCACACTTCCTCCGTAGGCTTCAGCTCGCCCTTCACAAGGCGATCAACGGTCGCTCCTCGTGACGCTCGCCAGGCCGCGAAGACCCTTGCCTTCTCGGGCACTTCTTCAAGATCACGGATCTCCGGATCAAAGGCGCTCAATAGTTGCCGTGAAATTGGAAAGACATGACAAAAGGGTTCACCGCTTTCGAAGCGCACGGTTCCCGGGCGGGTGAACAACCAATTCATCGTGAAGGTATAGGGAATCCAGTCGGTCTCTACGATACCGCACAGTGGCATGATCCCATCTTTCGGCCAGTTGATCGGTCCCATTATCCAGAGGTTGTAGAGTTCCTCCGTCTCGAAGAGGTAGCCCACCTGAAACGACAGCACACCCTGGCCAAAATGGCTGGCGGGCAGCACGGAACGGCTGTCGTCCAAAAACGCGATTTGTAAATCCGTTGCTGAAGTACCACCATTCCAGGTCGCCGCGAACGGCCGATCGACCAGAACCTCCCAGCCATGACTGTTCGCGATCACCAAGGGCAGGCATCGATAGGCGAAACGCCCTGGCGTTTGAGTCATCCAGTCCCGCTTCGCGGGAGCCGGCCGTATCGCCGGAGGGGTTTCAAGCGTCGGGTAGCAGGTCAGGCGCATGGCCACTCCGAAGTCATGGGATCTGTTTAGCATGTTCGCCCGTGGATGGTCAACCAACTCTCTCACGACACCAGCACCCGCTTCACCATCCGGTCGAACCGCTCCCCGGCCAGGTACACGCCGTCGAGCACGTTGGCGTCGAGCTCGTCGGCGTCCTCTCCGTCATCGTCGCTCTCCCCGCCCGGGCCGAGGTCGCGGTGGCGCTCGCGGACGGTCGTCGAGAGGTAGATGGCGAGCGCCCGGTAAAACCGGGCGGCGAAGCCGAAATCGGCGGCCAGCTTGCGGTTGAGGGTCACCTTCGAGAGGACGAAGACGGTCGAGTCCTCCAGCGCCCTGACGGTGGCGGAGGGAGGGCGAGCGTCGACGAAGGACATCTCGCCGACGATCTCGCCGGCCTCGAGCCGGGCGAGCTCCCGCTCCGGGCCGCGGCGGCTCTCGAGCCAGACGGCGAGCTTTCCCTCCAGGAGGATGAAGAGGGCATCCACCGGCACCCCCTGCTCGATCAGGACCTCGCCGGCGGGAACGTACCGCCTGGCGCCGGCGGTGAGCATCCACTCGACGTCGTCGTCGTTGAGCTGGCCGAAGAGGAAGAGGACCTTGCGCATGGTGACTCCCTTTATTTGGAAATCAGGCGATCTGCCGTTCCGCGAGCCGGGCGAAGGGACCGCCGCGTTGGAGGAGGTCCTGATAGCTCCCCTCCTCCACGACCCGGCCGCCGTCGACGACGTAGATGCGGTCGGCGTGCTGGATGGTGCTCAGCCGGTGGGCGATGACGATGCGGGTCGCCTTCAGCCGCTCGAGGCTGCGGCTGACGATCTCCTGCGTGCGGTTGTCCAGCGCGCTCGTCGCCTCGTCGAAGAGGATGATCCGCGGCCGGTTGACCACCGCCCGGGCGATCAGGATGCGCTGCTTCTGCCCGCCGGAGAAGGTCTCGGCCCCCTCGCTGATGACGGTGTGCATCCCCATCGGCATCGCCTTGATGTCCTCCTCCAGGCCCGCCGCCCGCGCCGCGTCCCAGGCGTCGTCGATCCCGAGGTTCGAGCTGCCGGTGATGTTCGAGAAGAGGCTCCCCGCCATCGGCCGGCCGGTCTGCAGGACGA
>DASWQX010001277.1:0-3466 GCA_036403495.1 Thermoanaerobaculia bacterium | reverse complement strand
GACCCTTCTCCTCCTGAGGAACAAGGCGACTTGTTCCTCCACACCATGTGCTCGGCCCGCCGAGCTGACAGAGCTAAAGGAGAAGGGGGGCCCAACTGGGGCCGCGTCGCAGTCGTCCCCCTTCTCCTTTAGGAGAAGGGTCGGGGATGAGGTCGCAGGCCACGAACGTCCCCGAGCCAATCCGCATCCCCCTGTAACCTTTTCCCTCCCCCCAACGTAAAGAGAACGTCAGGCAGTACGACGCACCTGGACAATCTGGAAGAACACGAAAGAAGGAATTCTCATGCGCAAAAAGCAATGGGTGATAGCAGGTTCCGCGGTGGTGCTGCTCGCCGGCAGCCTGGTGGTGGCGCGGGCGACGACCAAGACCAAGACCGAGGTGGCCGAGTCGCCGTTCCGGCTCGGCAAGGTGCAGTCCGAGGACCTCCAGGTGAGCGTGCGCGAGGTGGGCGTGGTCGATCCCGAGGTCAAGGTGGACGTCAAGTCCGCGGTGTCCGGGCGGATCCAGAGCCTGCGGGTGCGCGAGGGGGACGTGGTGAAGACCGGCCAGGTGCTGGCCGAGGTCGAGCCCGACGTCAACCAGGCGCAGTCGCTCTCCGACGTCAAGTCGGGAGTGGCGCAGGCGCAGATCAAGCTGCGCGACACCGAGAAGGAGCTGGCGGCCCAGCAGTACCTGTTCGACAACGGCCTGATCGGCAGCCAGGCGCTGCGCACCTTCCAGACCACGCGCGATCTCGCGGCCGACTCGCTGGCCAGCGCCCGGTCGCGCTACCAGATCGTCGAGGACCACGGGATTCCGATCTCCGGCGCCTCCAACAGCCAGCAGGCGCGGGTGACGGCGCCGATGTCCGGCGTGGTGATCAAGAAGGGGGTCGAGCTGGGCGAGACGGTGACCTCCGGCGTCTCCTCGTTCAACGACGGCACCGTGATGTTCACCGTCGCCGACCTCAAGTCGCTGATCATCCGCGTCAACCTCAACGAGGTGGACATCGCCAAAGTGCAGGTGGGCCAGCCGGTGCGGGTGACGCTCGACGCCTATCCGCAGAAGATCTTCACCGGCAAGGTGCGCTTCGTGGCGCCGGCCGCCAAGGTGGTGGACAAGATCAAGGTGTTCGAGATCGAGGTCAAGCTCGACCAGCTCGATCCGGCCTTCCGCACCGGCATGAGCGCCAACGTCGAGATCCTCGGCGAGCAGCGGGCGAAGGCGCTGTCGATCCCATTGGAAGCCCTGCAGCGGCGCGAGGGGGCCACGGTGGTCTACCGGCTGAAGGCGGGCCTGCCGGCCAAGGAGATCGACAAGGCGCGCGAGTCGCTGAACGGCCGCAGCAAGTTCGTCTGGCTCTCCGAGAACTGGAAGGGCTATTTCGAGCCGGTTGCGGTCAACGCCGGCATCGCCACGCTCGAGCGGGTGGAGATCGTCAACGGCCTGCGCGCCGGCGACCAGGTGGCGCTCGAGGACGTGACGCGCAAGCAGGTCGAGAAGGACAGCGAGAACAACTAGGGACGGCGGGAGACAAATCATGAAGATCATCGAAACCCGCGACCTGACCAAGGTGTACGGCAGCAACGGCAACGCCGTGCACGCGCTGCGCGGCATCGACCTGACCATCGAGCAGGGGGAGTTCGTCGCCCTGATCGGACCTTCGGGGTCGGGCAAGAGCACGCTGATGGCGATCCTCGGCTGCCTCGACCTGCCGAGCGGCGGCACCTATTCGCTCGACGGCCGGCGGGTGGACGGGCTCGGCGGCGCCGACCTCGCGGCGATCCGCAACGAGAAGATCGGCTTCGTCTTCCAGCAGTACAACCTGCTGCCGAAGGCGACGATCGTGCGCAACATCGAGCTGCCGATGCTCTACGCCGGCGTGCCCCGCAAGGAGCGGCGGCAGCGGGCCCTGGAGCTGCTGGCGCGGGTGGGCATCCCCGACAAGGCGGGCGCCCTGCCGGGCGAGCTCTCCGGCGGCCAGCGCCAGCGCGTGTCGATCGCTCGCGCCCTCGCCAACCGCCCGGCGCTGCTGCTCGCCGACGAGCCCACCGGCGCCCTCGATACCAGGACCGGCGAGGAGGTGCTGGGCCTCTTCCGCGAGCTCCACGAGCAGGGGAACACCGTCGTGCTGGTCACCCATGATCCCGGAATCGCCGCCCGCGCCGAGCGCCGCGTCACGCTCTGCGACGGCCTGGTCCTCGACGAGCGCCAGGAGAAGGAGAGGGCCGCGTGAAAGTCATCGGCCGAATTGGTGGCAGCGGCGCCTTCCGCGAGCGGCTGAGCGAGGCGTGGATCGAGCTGCGCGGCAATCCCGGCCGCTCGTTCCTCCAGGCCCTGGGCGTGATGCTGGGGGTCGCCTCGGTGCTCGGCGGCTTCTCGATTTCCGACAGCCAGCGGCAGCAGGCGGCGCGGATGTTCGCCAAGACCGGCGGCATCGACAAGCTCAACGTGATGCCCACCGACACCGTCTACCAGGGGACGCCGAGCGCCCTCCACAACGCCAACCTCGGCCTGCGGCTGGAGGATGCCACCGGCGGCGGCAAGGTCGCCGCCGCGGCCAAGGCGATCAACGCCACCAGCGTGCTGAAGAGCGCGCGGGCGCGGGTGCGCTCCGAGTACGCCGACCAGGAGCGGGACATCAACGGCGTCGGCGCCGACTACGTGGCGATGAACGGTTACGAGATCGAGCAGGGGCGCGACTTCTCCAGCCACGACCTGGAGACCGGCGCACCGGTGGCCCTCCTCGGCTCCGAGGCGGCGAGCGTCTTCTTCCCCACCGGCGACATCGTCGGCAAGCCGCTGCGCCTCGGCGACGTGCCGGTGACCGTGATCGGCGTCTTCCAGGAGAAGGTCTTCCGCTTCCGCGAAGGCCAGCAGAACGTCTTCTCCTGGCGCAACCACATCGTGGCCGTGCCCTCCGGGCTGGTCGCCGCGCGGATGGAGGGGGACTCCTACCACCGCCTCACCAAGATCACCTTCCGCATCCCCGACCTGACGGCGATGTCCGACTTCTCCAAGCAGCTCGGCGCCGTGGTGACCTCCAACCACCGGCTGCAGGACGACTACCGCCTCGACGACGTCGCCAAGCGGCTCGAGCGGCAGATGAACCAGGGCGCCGTCTACAACCTGATCTTCATGTTCTCGGGCGTGCTGGCGCTGATCGGCGGCGGCATGGTCAACGTCAACATCCAACTCGCCTCGCTCAAGGAGCGGGTGCGCGAGGTGGGGGTCAAGATGGCGATCGGGGCGCCGGGCAAGGAAATCTTCAAAGCGTTCATGACCGAGGCCCTGCTGCTGACCCTGCTCGGCAGCGCCGCGGGGTTCGTGATCGGCATCGTCTTCTCGTGGGTGATCACGAAGTCGATCGGCGCGCCGCTGACGCTCGCCCCCCTGAGCTTCGTCTGGGCCGTGCTGATGGCCCTCGTCTTTGGGTTCCTGTTCGCGCTCTATCCGGCCGTGAAGGCCAGCCGGCAGTCCCCGATG
>DASWQX010001276.1:0-3136 GCA_036403495.1 Thermoanaerobaculia bacterium | reverse complement strand
CAGCGCAGGCGGGTCCGCAGAGGCGCTGGGGCCGGGGAGGGGGCGGGGATCGTCGTGCCGTCGTCCATGGTGCCGTCCATAGGATCGATCAAAACTGGCCTTAAAACAAAATCACCTGGCGCCGGAGCGCCAGGTGATGTGAGCCGGTCCGGAGGACCGCGTCCTGCTTAGGCATTCCGCTTCGAGTAGAAGCGCAGGGCGAAAGCGGCGAACAGCGCCAGGAGGCCGGCCATCATCACCGTCGGCAGCTCGCTGGCCGTCTTCGGCAGCTTGCTGGAGGTGGTGGTGGTCGAGGTGCTGCCCGTGTAGGCGCCGGTGGTGCCGGTGCTGGTGTTGTCGTTGGTCATCGTGCCGGTCGTATCGGTGCTCGGCGCGGTGCTGTTGTAGGTCGAGCCGGTGGTCGAGCCCGTCGAGTCGGTGTTGTTCATCGTGCCGGTGGTCGTCGGGGTCGTGCCCGTCGTGCCGGTCGAGGTGCCGGTCTGGCTGTTCATGCTGTCGGTGCCGGTGGTGCTCTCGTTAGCGGTGCCCTCGACCGTGCCGTGCTCTTGGTAGGTGCCGTTCTGGTTCGGGGCCGCCTTCTGGTTGTTCGAGCCGGGGTTCTGCAGGTTGTTGTTGGTCTGGCCCGGCTTGGTCTCCTGGGACGCGCCCGGAGCCGTGGTGTTCAGGGTGCTCTGCGCGAAAGCGGCGGGGGCCATCAGGATGGCGAGAACCGCGGTCGTCAAGGTTAGACGCTTCATATCGAGCTCCTCTCCGAATAGTAGTTTTCTGTATGGAGGCCGCCCGATGGGCACCTCCCCCTGTCAACTCGTCGGCTTCGGGGGGGACCTCGGCGCTTTCGAAACTTGTCAGCGCGCTGTGCCGAAGTCCCTCGCCACCCGCCGCTCCTTCACGCCCAGATTCAATTGCAATGGCAGTGCCAGGTTGGGGCCTCATCACCCCGGCCCTCTTCTCCCGTCCCCTCCCGCCCTCCCTCACCGGGAGAAGAGGGAGAAAGAAAGACAACGGCAGGAGGGCAGAAGTTTTTTTCTGTTTTTCTCCCCTCTCTCCCGGTGAGGGAGGGCGGGAGGGGACGGGAGAGAGGGGCCGGGGGAGTGAGGGCTCGAAGGGCAGGGCCTGCCGCCGGGCACGGGCGTCCTGGAGCGCCTCCATGCCCGGGTGTTTTTTTTCTTTTCTACGCCTGCGTCAGCTTCTTGTACCGGATCCGGTGCGGCTGGTCCGCGTCGGCGCCCAGGCGGCGCTTCTTGTCGGCCTCGTAGGCCTCGTAGTTCCCTTCGAACCAGACCACCTCGGACTCCCCTTCGAACGCCAGGATGTGCGTCGCGATGCGGTCGAGGAACCAGCGGTCGTGGGTGATGATCACCGCGCAGCCGGCGAAGGAGAGGAGCGCCTCCTCCAGGGCCCGCAGGGTGTCGACGTCGAGGTCGTTGGTCGGCTCGTCGAGCAGCAGGAGGTTGCCGCCCGCCTTTAGCGTGCGGGCGAGGTGGACGCGGTTGCGCTCGCCGCCGGAGAGGTCCTTGACCCGCTTCTGCTGGTCCGACCCCTTGAAGTTGAACGCCGCCGCGTACGACCGGGCGGGGATCTCGCGGCTGCCGAGCACCACCACGTCACGGCCGTCCGAGATCGATTCCCAGACGAGCTGCTCGCCGTCCAGGCTCTCGCGGCTCTGGTCGACGTAGGCGATCTTCACCGTCTCGCCGACGCGGATGGTACCGGCGTCCGGCGTCTCCTGGCCCACGATCATCCGGAACAGCGTCGTCTTGCCGGCGCCGTTCGGGCCGATCACGCCCACCAGGCCGGCCGGGGGCAGGGCGAAGTCGAGCTTCTCGATCAGCAGGTTGTCGCCGTACCCCTTGCGCAGCCCCTTGGCCTCGACCACCAAGTCGCCGAGGCGGGGGCCGGAGGGGATGTGGATCTCGTTCGGATCGCTCCGCTTGTCGTACTCGCGGTCCTCGGCGAGCAGCTTCTCGTAGGCGGTCAACCGGGCCTTCCCCTTGGCTTGGCGGGCGCGCGGGCTCATCCGCACCCATTCGAGCTCGCGCTGCAGGGTGCGCTGGCGCGACGACTCGGTCTTCTCCTCCAGGGCCAGCCGCTCCTGCTTCTGCTCCAGCCAGGAGGTGTAGTTCCCCTTCCAGGGAATGCCCTGGCCGCGGTCGAGCTCGAGGATCCAGCCGGCCACGTTGTCGAGGAAGTAGCGGTCGTGGGTGACGGCGACCACGGTGCCGGGGTAGTCGGCGAGGAAGTGCTCCAGCCAAGCCACCGACTCGGCGTCGAGGTGGTTGGTGGGCTCGTCGAGCAGCAGCAGGTCGGGGCGCTGGAGGAGCAGGCGGCAGAGGGCCACCCGGCGGCGCTCGCCGCCCGAGAGCTTGTTCACGTCGGCGTCCGGCGGCGGCAGCCGCAGGGCGTCCATGGCGATCTCCAGAGTGCGGTCGAGCTCCCAGGCGTTGGCCGCCTCGATAGCGTCCTGCACGCGCCCCTGCTCGGCCATCAGCTTGTCCATCTCGTCGTCGGACATCGAGTCGCCGAACCTGGCGTTGATCTCGTCGAACCGGGTCAGCAGGGCGCGGGTCTCCGCCACCCCCTCCTCGACGTTGCCGAGCACGTCCTTGGAGGCATCGAGCCGCGGCTCCTGGGAGAGGTAGCCGACCTTGGCACCCTTGGCGGCCCAGGCCTCGCCGACGAACTCCTTGATCTCGCCGGCCATGATCTTCAGCAGCGTGCTCTTGCCGGCGCCGTTCAGGCCAAGCACGCCGATCTTGGCGCCGGGAAAGAACGACAGCCAGATATCCTTCAGCACCTCGCGGTTAGGCGGATAGACCTTCCGCAGGTCCTTCATCACGTAGATATATTGTTCAGCCATGGCGACTCCCTGAAGCTCCGAATCCTGGATTGGGGTATAAAACGACAGACCGCTGACGGGGGGATTGTAACTCAGCGGAGCGCCCGGCAGAGGGAGGCCGGCGCCCGGCTCCCGTTTTTTACCCGGGTGGGGCGGTTGCGCCCTCGCCAGGGCGCTGTGCGCCTCCGCGTGGGACCTTTGGCCCCAGGCGTGGGCCGGTCGCCCCTTCGCGAAGGGCGCTCGCCCCCTGGCGAGGGGAGAACCGCCCCTCGCGAGGGCGCACAGCCCCCAGGCGAGGGC
>DASWQX010001275.1:0-2443 GCA_036403495.1 Thermoanaerobaculia bacterium | reverse complement strand
TGCTCGGCAACACCTTGACCGGCGAGTTCTCGCGCGCCAATCTGATGCGGCTGCGCTGGCCCTACGTCCGCCGGACCCTCGGCGCCCAGCTCGCCGCCGAGGGGTGGGAGGAGGGGCGGATCGCGGAGCTCCTCGCCCGCCTGGAGCCCCCCTACAAGGCGCCGTTCCCGGAGCCGATGGAGGAGACGCTCGCCGGCGGCCTTTCGAACACCATCGCCGGCCGCATCTGCAACCACTTCGACCTCCACGGCGGCGGCTACACGCTCGACGGCGCCTGCGCCTCCTCGCTGCTGGCGGTGGCCAACGCCTGCTCCGGGCTCGCCGCCGGCGACCTCGACGTGGCGCTCGCCGGCGGCGTCGACCTCTCGCTCGACCCCTTCGAGCTGGTCGGCTTCGCCCGCACCGGCGCTCTCGCCCACGGCGAGATGCGGGTATTCGACGCGCGCTCCGACGGCTTCATCCCCGGCGAGGGGTGCGGCTTCGTGGTGCTGATGCGCGAGGGGGACGCCGAGCGGCTCGGCTGCCGGGTCTACGCCGTGATCCGCGGCTGGGGGGTCTCCTCGGACGGCCACGGCGGCATCAGCCGCCCCGAAGCCGCCGGCCAGCAGCTCGCCCTCGCCCGCGCCTACCGGCGGGCCGGTTTCGGCATCGACACCGTCGGCTACTTCGAGGGGCACGGCACCGGCACCGCGGTAGGGGATTCGGCGGAGCTCGCCGCGCTCGCCGGCGCCCGCCATGAGGCCGCGCCCGGCGCACCCCCGGCGCCGGTCGGTTCGATCAAGGCGAACATCGGCCACACCAAGGCGGCGGCCGGGGTCGCCGGTCTGATCAAGGCGACCCTCGCCGTCCACTCGCAGGTGATCCCGCCCGCCACCGGCTGCGAGGAGCCGCACGCCCAGTTCGGAGAGCCGGCGGCGGCGCTCCGCATCTCGGACCGCGGCGAACCCTGGCCAGCGGGCAGGCCGCTGCGGGCCGGCGTCTCCGCCATGGGCTTCGGCGGCATCAACGCCCACCTGGCGATCGAGGGGGCGCCGGCGGCGCGCCGCCGGTCGCTGGCGGCCCGCGAGCGCGAGTTGCTCGCCTCCTGGCAGGACGCCGAGATCCTGCTGCTCGCCGCGACGGACGCGGACGCCCTGGCGCACCAGGCGGAGCGGCTGGCCGGGATCGCGGCCCGCCTCTCGCGCGCCGAGCTGGCCGACCTCGCGGCGAGCCTGCAGCAGACGCTGCGGGACGGAGCGGCGCGGGCGGCGGTGGTCGCGGCGAACCCCGCCGAGGCGGCCGAGCGCCTGACCCGCCTCGCCGGCCGGCTGCGCGGCGGCGAGCCCGTCGGCCTCGACGCGCGCCACGGCACCTTCTTCGGCACCGGCGCCCGCGGCCGGCGCATCGGCTTCCTCTTCCCCGGCCAGGGCTCCCCCTCGCACCTCGACGGCGGATTGCTGCGCCGGCGGTTCGACGTCCTCGAAACCGTCTACGCCGAGGCGGATCTCGATCCCACGGCCGACGCCGTGGATACGGCGGTGGCGCAGCCGGCCATCGCAACCCACACGCTCGCGGGGCTGGCGCTGCTCGACCGCCTCGGTCTGCGCGCCGGCGTCGCCGTCGGCCACAGCCTGGGCGAGATCGCGGCCCTCCACTGGGGGGGCGCCCTCGACGCCGGCAGCGTCCTGCGCCTCGCCGCCGCCCGTGGGCGAGCGATGGCCGACACGGGAGGCAGGGAGGGCGCGATGGCGAGCCTCGCCGCCGATCCCGCCACCGTCGAAGCGCTGCTCCAGCCGGGCGCGGCGATCGCCGCCTTCAACTCGCCGGACCGCACGGTGATCTCCGGCGACGCCGACGCCGTGGAGGCCGCCGCCGAGCGCGCCCGCGCTCGCGGCATCGCGGCGACCCGGCTCCGCGTCTCCCACGCCTTCCACTCGCCGCACATGGCCGCCGCCGAGCCGCGCCTCGCCGAGGAGCTGGCGGCGGTCGCGATGGCTCCCCTCGCCCGCCTGGTGGTCTCGACCGTCACCGGCGAGTCGCTGGCGCCGGACGCCGACCTCCGGGCCCTGCTGCGCGAGCAGCTCACCGCGCCCGTCCGCTTCGCCGGCGCCCTCCGCGCCGCGGCCGACCGCGCGGACCTCTGGATCGAGGTCGGCCCCGGCCGTGCCCTCTGCGAGCTGGCGGGCGAGATGATCGCGGCGCCGGCGATCCCGCTGGACGTCGGCGGCCCGTCGATCGCCGGCCTGCTCAAGGCGGCCGGCGCCGCCTTCGCCCTCGGCGTGCCGGTCGACACCGGCGTGCTGTTCGAGGGGCGGTTCACCCGTCCGTTCGACGCCGACCGGCCGCTGAAGTTCCTGGCCAATCCGTGCGAATCGGCGCCGGAGCCCCTCGCCTTCCGGTCCCCTCTCCCGGCCCTCCACCCGGCCTTCCGGCGAGAGGTGGAGACGATGCCGCGCGCGATGGT
>DASWQX010001274.1:0-3010 GCA_036403495.1 Thermoanaerobaculia bacterium | reverse complement strand
GCGCCGCTCCTCGTCCCCTTCCTGGAGGGCAAGGAGAAGCCGGCTCTGGTGGTGGTCACCGCCGACCATGGCGAATCGCTCGGCGAGCACGGCGAGCAGACCCACGGCCTGTTCGCCTACGAGGGGACGCTGCACGTGCCGCTCGTCGTCTGGGGGCGCGGCGTGGCGCCGGGGCGGGACGCGCGCTCGGCGCGGCACGTGGACATCTTTCCCAGCGTGCTCCAGGCGGCGGGGGTGAATGTGCCGCCGCCGGCCGGACTCCGCCGCACCGGGCGCTCGCTCCTGGCGCCCGTCGCGGACGCCGGCGACTCCTACTTCGAATCCCTCTCGGCGACGCTGAACCGCGGCTGGGCGCCCCTGCGCGGCCTGCTGCGCGGCGGCAGCAAGTTCATCGCCCTGCCGCTCCCCGAGGTCTACGCCCTGCCCAAGGACCCGCAGGAGAAGAGCAACCTGTACGAGGCGCAGCGCCAGGCGGCGCGCGAGGTCTTCGCCGCGCTGCCGAAGGAGTCCGCCTGGCCGCCGCGGCGCGAGACCCTGGCGCCCGACGACGCGGCCCGCCTCCAGGCGCTCGGCTACGTCTCCGGCGCCGCCGCCGTGCGCGAGAGCTACGGCCCGGAGGACGATCCCAAGCGGCTGATCGGTCTCGATCAGAAGGTCCACGACGTGATCGATTTCTACATGCGCGGCAAGGTCGAGGACTCGATCCGACTGGCGCGCGAGATCGTGCGGGAGCGCCCCACCATGTCGCTCGGCCACTCGCTGCTCGCCCAGGCGCTGCTCCAGGGCGGGCACACGCAGGAGGCGCTCGACGTCATGCTGAAGGCCCGCGGCCAGGGCGCGGTGTCGGACGCGCTGCTGCGCCAGCTCGGCCTCACCCTTTCCGAGGTGGGGAGGGCGCCGGAAGCGGTCGCCATCCTCAAGCCGCTGGCGGAGAAGCTGGGCGATCCGCAATCGCTCAACGCCTACGCCCTCGCCCTCTCCGAGGCCGGCCACCAGAAGGAGGCCGGGGCGGTGCTGCAAAAGCTGCTGGAGAACGATCCCGACGACCCCAAGGCCTACGAGCAGCTCGGGCTGGTCGAGCTGCGGCTCAACCACTGGGCCCAGGCGCGCGACCGCTCGCGCCAGGCCCTGAAGCTCAACCCCAAGCTGCCGCTGGCCTGGAACGACCTCGGCGTGGCCCTCTTCCAACTTGGCGCCAAGGGAGAGGGGATCGACGCCTGGCAGAAAGCCGTCGACCTCCAGCCCGATCTCTGGGACGCCCTCTGGAACCTTGGCACCGAAGCCGCCGCGCTCGGCCGCACGGCGCAGGCCCGTAAAGCCCTCGAACGCTTCGTCGCCGGCGCCCCCCCGGCGAGGTATGGACCGGATATCGAGAAGGCGAAGGCGTTTCTTCGGCAGGTGAAATGAAGATGGCGTACAAAATTTCAGCGAGACCTCACCCGCGGTCCCTCTCTCGGGGGGAGAGGGAGGGCTTTGCCCCGCAAGGGGCAACGGCATGTAGCCTGGGGCGTCAGCCCCAGGTGGTGGAGTACGTAGGAATCCAAGAGCCCCGAAGGGGCGACGGCAGGCAACGCCGGAGCGGCGAATTGCCGTCGCCCCTTCGGGGCTTGATTGGATTGGTGGGGGCATCCTTTCCTGGGGCTGACGCCCCAGGCTACATGCCTGGGCTCCTTCGGAGCCCCCGTGGCTGGAAAACGATCTTGCTGCTGGCGGCCGGCCTCCTCCTCGCCGCCTGCCGCCACTCCGCCAATCCCTCCGCCGCCCCCGACATCCCCAAGGGCACGCCGGTCATCCTGATCTCGATCGATACCCTGCGGGCGGACCACCTGCCGGCCTACGGCTACAAGGGGGTGGAGACGCCGGCGATCGACGCGATCCGGCGCGACGGCGTCCTCTTCGAGCGCGCCTATTCGACGACTCCGCTCACGTTTCCGTCGCACACCACGCTGCTGACCGGCGTGCTGCCGGCCGTCCATGGGGTGCGCGACAACGTCGGCTACAAGCTCGACGCGGCCAAGGTGATGCGCGGCGAGATGCCGTTCCTGCCGCAGATCCTCAAGACGGCCGGATATGCCACGGGGGGCGCCGTCTCGGCCTACGTCCTCCAGGGGAAGACGGGCCTGTCGACCGGGTTCGATTTCTACGAGGACGGCATCGAGTTCCGCAGTAGCACCGGCCTCGGGGGCCTGCAGCGGCCGGGGGGCGAGACGCTCAAGCTTTCGCAAGGATGGCTCAGCTCGGTGAAGGACAGGCCGTTCTTCTTCTTCTTTCACATTTACGAGCCGCACACCCCCTACGCGCCCCCCGAGCCCTACGCCTCGAAATACCCTTCGAAATACGACGGCGAGATCGCCACCGCCGACCACATCGTCGGCCAGTTGATCGACGAGCTGAAATCGCTCGGCGTCTACGACAGGGCTCTGGTCGTCCTCCTCTCTGACCACGGCGAAGGGTTGGGGGATCACGGCGAGGAGGAGCACGGCGTGCTCCTTTACAACGAGGCGATCCACGTTCCGCTGATCGTCAAGCTGCCGAAATCCCAGAATTCGGGAGCGACCACGACGCGCCCGGTCCAACTGCTCGACGTCGCACCCACGGTGCTCGGCCTGCTGGGGCTCGACGTGCCGAAGCTCATGCCCGGCGTCTCGCTGCTCGCCGCCGGAGTGCCGGCCCGTCGGATCTATTCGGAAACCTTTTATCCGCGCCTCCATTTCGGCTGGAGCGAGCTGTTCTCGCTGATCGACGAAAAGGATCACTACATCGAGGGTCCCGACCCCGAGCTCTACGACCGCGCCAGGGATCCGCGGGAGAAGACCAACGTCCTGCGCGACGAGCGGCGGGTCTACGCCTCGATGCGGCAGGACCTGGCGGCATTCGATCGCCGCCTCGCGCCCCCGGCGGCGGTGGACGAGGAATCGCGGCAGGCGATGATGGCGCTCGGCTACATCGGCTCCGGCGGCAGCGTCACCGACGGACCGCTCCCCGATCCCAAGAGCAAGATCGGCTCGCT
>DASWQX010001273.1:0-3916 GCA_036403495.1 Thermoanaerobaculia bacterium | reverse complement strand
CGATCATCGACCCCGCCGAGACCCGCAAGGTGATCGGCCGGTCGCTGGCCTGCGCGGAGATGAATCCGGAGGTCCCGGAATTCCGGACGGGGGTGCTGCAGACGTAGAGGGGCCCACCGACGCCCCATGCTATCTTGGCGCCCTCTATGACGAAGACCATGAAGACCATCCGCATCGGCAACGGGCAGGGGTTCTGGGGCGACAACGTCGACGCGCCGGTGGAGCTGCTGCGCGGCGGCGCCATCGACTATATCGGCATGGACTACCTGGCCGAGGTGACGCTGTCGATCATGATGCGGCAGAAGCTGAAGAACCCGAAGCTCGGCTACGCCACGGACTTCATCGGCTTCATCCGCCGGGTGCTATCGGAGCTGGTGAGCCGCAACGTGCGGGTGCTCACCAACGCCGGCGGCTTGAACCCCAAGGCGTGCCGGGAGCGGATCTTCGAGGTGGCGAGCGAGCTGGGGGTCAGCGGCCTGCGGGTCGGCGTGGTCGAGGGGGACGACGTGCTGCCGCGCCTCAGGGAGCTGATCGGCGCCGGTCACACGCTGAAGAACATGGACACCGGCGCGCCGCTCGAGCCGGTGGTCGACCAGGTGATGAGCGCCAACGCCTATCTCGGGGCGCGGCCGATCGTCGAGGCGCTCGGGGCGGGCGCTCAGATCGTGCTCTGCGGCCGGGTCACCGACACCGCGCTGGCGCTGGCGCCGATGATCCACGAGTTCGGCTGGGGCCCGGAGGACTGGGATCTGCTGGCCGCCGGCACCATCGCCGGCCACATCATCGAGTGCGGCGCCCAGTGCACGGGAGGCAACTTCAGCCGCTTCTGGGAGGTCCCCGACCTCTGGAACGTCGGCTACCCATTCGTCGAGGCGCGGGAGGACGGCACCTTCGTGGTCACCAAGCACGAGGGGACGGGGGGCATGGTGACGGTCGACACCGTGGGCGAGCAGCTCGTCTACGAGATGAGCGATCCCACCGGCTACATCACGCCGGACGTGATCGCCGACTTCACCTCGATCCACCTGCGCCAGGACGGCAAGGACCGCGTGGAGGTGTCGGGGATCAAGGGGCGTCCGAACACGCCGTCGCTCAAGATCTCGGGCTCCTATCTCGCCGGCTACAAGGCTTCGGGTCAGATCACCCTCTCGGGGCCGCGGGCGATCGAGAAGGCGAAGCTCGCCGCGGAGATCGTCTGGAAGCGGCTGGAGCGGGCCGGGGTCACCTTCGCGCCGGAGGACCAGGAGACCGAGCTGATGGGGACCGGCGCCTGCCTGCCGGGCATCCTGCCGGTGCCGGACGACCTGCCGGAGGTGGTGCTGCGGCTGGGCGTGCGCGACGCGGACGCCGCCAAGGTCGAGCGCTTCGGCAAGGAGATCGCGCCGCTGGTCACCGCCGGGCCGCCGGGAGTGACCGGCTTCGCCGGGGGCAGGCCGAAGCCGCAGGAGATCGTCGCCTACTGGCCGGCCCTCCTCGCCCGCGAGGAGGTCGAGAGCCGCATCGAGGTGACGGTGGAGGAGGCGTGAGCGCCGGCCGGTCGTCCGGCCCCGCCTGGTACGGCGGCGTCTTCGGCGGCCTCCTCCCGATCCTCCTTCTGGGTTTCATCTACAGCGCCGTCGCGGACCGCACCGTCTTCGCCCTCTGGGCGCTGGTCGCGGGAATTTGTTGGGTGGTGGTGCTTCGGCAGGGGTTGATCCGGGGCTGGCGGCGCCTTCGGCTGCCGGCCGCGCTGGCGCTGGTGCTAGCCGCCGGCCTCGCGGTCTTCGCCGTTCTGGAGTGGCAGCACCACGAGATCCTGGATCTCGGCTTCCGCGCCGTCTTCCCGGCGCTCTACCATCCGGCCGCCACGGCGCCGCGGACGAGCGCGATCCTGGCCGGCGCGTTCGCCCTGATCGGCGCGGCCCTGTTCATGACGGGAATGAGGAGAGACACGCGATGAGAGTGAAGCTGGAGGAGATCGCCCACGCCCGCTCGGGCGACAAGGGGGACGCCTCAAATGTCGGCCTGATCGCCGGGACGCCCGAACTGTACGAGGTGATCCGCGCGCAGGTGACGGCGGAGCGGGTCAAGGAGCACTTCCGGCAGGTCTGCCGCGGCAAGGTGGAGCGCTTCGAGCTGCCGAACATCCTGGCGCTGAACTTCATGCTCCACGATTCGCTCGGCGGCGGCGGCACTGAGAGCCTGAAGAACGACGCCCAGGGGAAGACCCATGCCCAGGGGCTGCTGCAGATGGAGATCGATCTGCCCGAAAGCCTGGCGGGGAGCCGGCATTGAGCGAAATCACGAGTCTGCTGGAGACCCGGCGGGAGGACGACCTCCTCTGGATCACGCTCAACGACCCCGACCGCGCCAACGCGCTCTCGCCCGCCCTGATCGCCGAGCTGACCGCTCTCTACCGCCGCCCCTGGCGCGCGGAGGGGGTGCGGGCGCTGATCCTCGCCGGCGCCGGGAAGAACTTCTCGGCCGGTGCCGACCTCGAGCACCTGCGCTCGCTGCGGGACGCCGGCCATGACGAGAACCTGCGCGACTCGCTGCGGCTCAAGGACCTCTTCGAGTCCGTGCTGCGGCAGGACGCGCTGACCATCGCCCTGGTCCAGGGCGCCTGCGTGGCGGGGGGTTGCGGCCTCGCCACCGCGCACGACTTCGTGGTGGCCGCCGAGGACGCGCGCTTCCTCTACAGCGAGGTGCGAATCGGCTTCGTGGCGGCGCTGGTCGCCACCTACTTGCCGCTGCGGCTGCGCGGCGCGGACATCCGCGAGCTGCTGCTCAACCCCCAGTTCGTGGACGCCGGCCGGGCCCTGGAGATCGGCCTGATCAACCGGCTGGTGCCGCACGAGGATCTACGCAGTGTGGGCGAGGCCCTGGCGGCACAGATCCTGGAGACCGGGAGCTCGGAATCGATCGCCCGCACCAAGCGCCTGCTGCTCGACGTCCTGGGCCGGCCACTGAGCGACGCCCTGATGCAGGCGGCCGAGGTCAACGCCGAGTCGCGGGCGACCGACGACTGCAAGCGCGGCATCGCCACCTTCCTGGAGACGAAGAAGCCGCCGAAATGGCGCTGAGGGCATCGCCATGAAGCTGGTCCTCTTCGATATCGACGGCACCCTGCTGAGCTGCGGCCCGCAGGTGCGGCCGATCTTCGCCTCGGCGCTGGTGGATGTCTTCGGCACGGCCGGCGACGTCGACGCGTACGACTTCACCGGGCGGACCGATCCCGGGATCGTGCTCGACCTGGTGACCGGAGCGGGCGTGCCGGAGAGGGATGTGCGTGCGCGGCTACCGCGGATGCGGGAGCTCTACACCGGCCGGCTGGACGCGGCGCTGGAGCGCGACGGGATGCGGCTCCTGCCGGGCGTGGTGGAGACCCTGGAGCGGCTGGAGGCGCGCGAGGACGTCGTGGTCGCCCTGCTGACCGGCAACTGGGAACCGGGCGCGAAGGCGAAGCTCGCGCGCTTCGACCTCAACCGCTTCTTCCCCTTCGGCGCCTTCGGCTGCGACGGCGTCGAGCGCTCGGAGCTGCCCCCCTTCGCGCTCGATCGGGCCGAGCGAGCCCGCGGCCGCCGCTTCCTCCCCGAGGAGGTGCTGATCATCGGCGACAGCGTCCACGACGTCTCCTGCGCCCACGCCCACGGCATCCCCTGCCTGGCCGTGGGCACCGGCCGCACCCCGAAGAGCGCTCTTCAGGCGGCCGGCGCCGACTGGTTTGTGCCCGACCTCCGGTCGGCCGCCGAGCAGGTCCCCTGGCTCGGCTGACTCAATTCCTCCAGACTCTACCGCGCCGTTTCACCTCGCCTTCCAGGCCTACCCGCTCCCCCCGGCGAGAAAAGTGGGAAACCTTCGCGAGTCCCGGCTCGACCGGGTCGGGATCGGAATGCAACGCCGCGTCTTCGAGTCCGTGGAGCAGCAGGTGAAAGCT
>DASWQX010001272.1:0-3405 GCA_036403495.1 Thermoanaerobaculia bacterium | reverse complement strand
TTGCCGGTGCCGCTCTCGCCGATCAGGAAGACCGAAGCGTCGGTGGGCGCCACCCGGTTGAGCATCTCGTAGAGTGCCTGCATGGGGAGCGAGGCGCCCAGCAGCAGGCCGAGCCGGCCCACCTCCTGCGTCTCGCTCATCGGGGACGCGGCCTGCGCCGTCGGCTGCACGCTGGCCACGTTGGCCAGGATGCTCTTCAGCCGCCCGATGTCGAGCGGCTTGGTCAGATAGTCGCTGGCGCCGAGGCGCAGCGCCTGGACGGCGCTCTCGACGTCGGCGTGGCCGGTCATCAGCACCACTTCGGTGGAGGCGCCGAGCTCGAGGTCCTTGAGCAGCTCGATGCCGCTGCCGTCCGGCAGATAGAGGTCGACCAGCGCCACGTCCGGAGTCCGGTGACTGACCATCGTGCGCGCGTCGCGGAGCGTGCAGGCGGTATTGGTGGTGAACCCCTGCCCCTCGATGAGCTCGGCGAGCGCTGACAGAAAATTGGGGTCGTCATCGACCGCGAGTGCGTGTGGCATGGTCAGCTCACTCCTTGGTTCCCGTTACCTGGGTTCTCTGAGATCGGCAATTCTACCTCATATGCCTGCGCGCCCCCGGCCGCGTCTCCGCCCTCGGGCCCCGCGGCCCTCGCTTCGCCCCCGAGCGCGGTGACCAGCTCGCGCGCCACCCAGAGCTGGGCCGCCGAGCCGGCCGGCGTGACGCTGAGCTCGAAGCCGGGCGCCGGGGCCGCCGACGCGGCCGTCGCGGGAGCCACCGGTCCCGCTCCCTCGGCGGCTCCCGCCACCCCGTAGAGGCGGAGCCGGGCGCGGCCGTCGCGGCGGTCGAGCAGCACGTGCAGCGCCCCCTGCCGGGGCACTCCGGTCAACGCGGCGATGGCGAGGTGGAGCAGCGCCTGGCGCAGCAGGTAGCGGTTGCCGGCCACCGGCACCGCCCCCTCCGGCAGCTCGCTGCGCACCTGCGCCTGCTGCTTGCGGGCCGGGGCCACCAGCAGCGCCGCCAGCTCCTCGGCCAGCTCGCGGAGGTCGAAGGTCTCCTCGCGGTCCCCCCGTGGCGAGATGTAGAGCAGGTAGGTCTCGAGGCCGCGGTGCAGGCGCGCCAGCTCCTCCTTGAGGACGCTGGTGTAGCGCAGCAGCTTGTCCTTGTTGGCGGGGTCGGTGGCGCGGCCGGAGGCCAGCATCTCCTTGAGGATCTCGATGTTGAACACCATGGCGTTGATCGGCGCCCGCAGGTCGTGCGCCACCGCCGGCGTGATCTGCGCCACCGACCGCATCTGCGAGGTCAGCCGGAGGTCGGCCTCCAGCCCGGCGAGGGTTTCGAGGCCCTGCACCAGCAGCACGCCCCCCCCTTGCGGATCGCGGCGGAGGTCGAACTGGAGGCGGCGCTCCGCGGCGGCGCCCTCCGTGCCCGCGCCCTCGACGGCGAGCGCCAGCTCCACCCGCGGCTCGGGGCCGCCGCCGGCGCCGCTCCAGAGCAGGCCGGCGCCCTCCAGGCGCCCCTTGAGCACCGCCCAGAGGCGCTCGAGCTCGAAACCGTCCGCGCACCCCAGCAGCTCCAGCGCCCGGCGGTCGGCGAAGCGCACCCCGCCGTCCGCGTCCAGGGTCAGGACGCCGGGCCCGAGGAGCGCCGCGAGGTCGCGGCGCGCTGCGCCGGAGAGCGGGGTCGGCGGCTGTACGGAGACGTCGGAGGCATCCATGAGCTTCATTCTCCCTCGGGGCACGCGGCCGGGAGCGCCGGCGCGGCGGGTAGTTATAGAAGGTCGGCCGCCTCCCGCGCAAGCAGGGGCGAGGTCCGCATTTCACACAGAAAAGACGCGAATGATCAGAGCCAGAAGTATTTTCACGAGGTGCCGTCGATCACGCGACGTCCGGGGCTGCAGGTTGTGTGCCACGGCGGCCGCCCTCCCGCGTCCAGCCGCAACCGGTTGAGCCGGCGCCGTTTAGGCCGCGGACGGGCACGGTCGATGCAGAAGATGAGCCCGGCGCCATGGGGGCGGGAGGCGAAGTGGAAGCGTTTCCGCCCCTCGCGGGGAGAACCCGCGGGTAAATTTTGCAACCAGCCGCCGGGGAGAGAGCCCGGCAAGGGTGACGCTCATGACGACCGCCAGCATCCTCGAGGAGACCGGGCTCACCGTCGCGGTCTTCGTTGACCCCCTGGAGAGCGCGAAGGCCGCCGGCCTGCGCTACGTGACGGACGACGAACCCGGCCTGCGCCGGCGCAAGCGGGGCACCGGGTTCACCTACGTCGATCCCCAGGGGCGGACGGTGAAGGACAAGGCCACCCTGGAGCGCATCCGCAAGCTGGCCATTCCCCCGGCCTGGACCGATGTCTGGATCTGCCCGCGCGCCAACGGCCACCTGCAGGCGACCGGCCGCGACGCCCGCGGGCGCAAGCAGTACCGCTATCACGCCGACTGGCGGGAGGTGCGCGACGAGACCAAGTTCGGCCGCATGATCGCCTTCGGCGAGGCGCTGCCGAAGATCCGCGAGCGGATCGACCAGGACCTCTCGCAGCGCGGGCTGGGGCGCGAGAAGGTGCTGGCCACCGTCGTCAAGCTCCTGGAGACCACCCTCATCCGCGTCGGCAACAAGGAGTACGCCAAGCAGAACAACTCCTTCGGCCTCACCACGCTGCGCGACCGCCACGTCGACGTCGACGGCTCCACCCTGCGCTTCGAGTTCCGCGGCAAGAGCGGCAAGGAGCACTCGGTGGAGATCCACGACCGGCGGCTGGCGCGGATCGTCAAGCAGTGCCGCGACGTGCCGGGGCAGAAGCTGTTCCAGTACCTCGACGCCGACGGCCAGCGGCAGAGCGTCGGCTCCGAGGACGTCAACGCCTACCTGCGCGAGACGACCGGCGAGGAGTTCTCGGCCAAGGACTTCCGCACCTGGGGGGGGACGGTGCTGGCGCTGTCGGCCCTGCTGGAGATCGGCGCCGCCTGCGCCGGCGACGAGCGGGCGGCCAACCGGGCGGTGGTGGAGGCGATCAAGCACGTCGCCGGCCAACTCGGCAACCGGCCGGCCATCTGCCGCAAGTACTACGTGCACCCGGTGGTGATCGAGAGCTTCCTCGGCGGCAAGCTGGTGGAGGCGCTGGAGGAGACGGTCGCGGACGCGCCGGCGGGCGACGAGACCACGGGGCTGCGCCAACTGGAGGCCCAGTTGCTGGGACTGCTGAAGCGGTGAACGGCTGAAGCGGAGAAGGGAAGGGCGGGTGGGGCGGGATGGAGCCCCTGGGAGCGCCGGAGCGCTCCCAGGATCGGGATCAGCAGACCATCTCTTCCTGGAAGATGAAGGTCAGGTTGGCCTCCTCGAAGCGATCGAAGAACTCCGTCCAGGAGATCTCCTCGAGGGGTTCCCCGCTGTCGTAGTCGGGAAAATCGATCCGCAGACCCCCAGCGGCGAT
>DASWQX010001271.1:0-3912 GCA_036403495.1 Thermoanaerobaculia bacterium | reverse complement strand
CGGGGTCGTAGCAGGTGCGCAGGCGCGCCCAGATGCGGTCCTCGAGGCTGGCCTCGGCCGGTTCGGCGAGCGCTTCGCCGGGGGCCTTGCCGAGGGCGTCTGCGTCCTGCGCCTCGACGCGGAACAGGTAGCCGCGGTCGGTGGCCACCGTGAAGGAGCTGCCGAGGGCCTGGGTGATGCGCACCCGGGTCCCCGACGACAGCACGGCCACCGTGCCTTCCGGGATACGGACGGCACGGCACTCGCGGCGGACGTAAGAATATTCAGCGGGGGGAGCGTGCATGGGCCGTTTTCGAGCTTAGCACAGGGGGGCGAGGGCTTCGAAAGCGGCCCGGGGCTGGTAAGATACCCGAATGAAGTCCATGTTGCTCTGGCCTCGTCGGCGCGTGGCCGCACTGCTGTTCTCCGCCGTCCTCCTCACCCTGGTCTCCTTGCAGGCCGCCACCGCGGCGGTCACTCCCGGCTGGTCTCGCGTCGAGATTCCCGCGACCGGCTCCTACTTCCTGCGCTACGTGCCGGCGACGCTCGACACCACCACGCCGGTGCCCGTGGTCGTCTTCTTCCACGGCTCCGGCGGCACGCCGGACCTCTACAAGATCTACGTCGCGCCGTCCGCCGACAGGGCCGGCTGCGTGGTGGTGATGCCGAAGTCCGCCTCGAACCTCGGCTGGGGAACGGGCGACGACGAGCAGACGGTCACCGAGACGGTCCGCCTGATCCACGAGGAGCTGCCGGTGGACGACCGCCGCGTCTCCCTGGCTGGCCATTCGGCCGGCGGCGCCTGGGCCTATCTCGAGGCCTACGCCGGCTCGACGTACAGCGCGGTCTTCACGCTGTCGGCGCCGTTCTACCCGGTGACCTCGCTCGCCGACGCCAGCTACAAGCCGCCGATCCGGATGTACTACGGCACCAAGGACATCAATTACACCGCCGCCCGGCCGAGCCTGGAGACGCAGTGGGCCACGCTCGGCATCGCCTCGGAAGAGGACGTGGAGCCGGGCTACAGCCATAATCTCTGGCCTGATACCTCGATGCTGAACGGCTTCCTGTTCCTGGTGAGCAAGAGCCGCCCCGCTGTGGCCCCGCCCCCTCCTCCCACCTGCTTGCCCCCCGACTGCATGCCCCCCGTTTCCATCTGCACGCCCACCGCGACCAGCCTTTGCCTGAGCCATGGACGCTTCCGCGTCGAGGTCGCCTTCAAAGCCAAAGGCTCTCCCGCGACGATGGGTCACACCGTGCCGGGCGCCTCCGCGGATTCGGGGCTCTTCTGGTTCTTCAACCCGGACAACTGGGAGATCATGGTCAAGGTGCTCGACGCCTGCGCGAACTATCACCGCTACTGGGTCTACGCGGCCGGCACGACGGATGTCCATTACGTCCTCACCGTGACCGACACTCTGACGGGGGCGGTCAAGCGCTATGAGAACCCGGCGGGAAAGGCGTCCGCCGCGGTCACCGACAGCAACGCGTTCCAGACCTGCCCCTGATCCCCAAGGCCATGGAACCGGTCGGCAACCAGCCCCCCAGTTGGGACGAATGCGTCGAGATCCTCGAGCGGCTCCCCTCGATGCCGCTCGACAGCCGTGTCGAGGCGCTGGAGCGGCTGGTACGCAACCCCACTCCCGGCATCCGCGAGCAGGCGCTGCGCATCAGCGCCAACATGCTGCCGGAAGCGCGGGTCACAGAATACCTGCGCGACTCGGCGGACGCCGTGCTGCGCAGCGCCGGCTCCGAGATCTTCCGCCTGCGGGGCGGGCGGAGCCTGCCGGCGGTCCTCAAGCTGCTGCGTGATCCCGACCCGGACGTGGCCTTGCAGGCCGTCCTCATCCTCGACCGCCTGCGGGATCCGCGGGCGCTGGAGCCGCTGCACGCCATCCTCGACCACGCAGATCCCAACATCCAGCAGGAGACGATCCTCGCCATCGGCCATCTGGGCGACGCGCGGTCGATCCCGCACCTGCTCCCTTTCCTGACCGGCGACCTCTGGGTGCAGATGGCGGCGGTGCAGGCCCTTGGCGATCTGCGGTCGCCCGCGGTGGTGCCCCACCTGTCGGAGCGGCTGACCGATTCGATGGTCGGCTCGCTGGCGGCGGAGGCGCTGGCGCGGGTCGGCGGCGAGGAGGCCTTCCGCGCCCTGGCGGCGCACTGGCCGGCCGGCGGGGTGGAGATCGACGACGAGACCATGCTGGGGCTGCTCGCCCACATCCTCGAAGGGCTCCAGCAGCCGGAGGAGGTCGGCGCGCTCCCCCGCGGCTTCCGCGAGGCCCTGGCGGCGCGGCTCCACGACCGCTCGGCCGAGGTGCGCTCGGCCGCCGCGCGCTGCCTGCTGGTGCTGGGGGCGAGCCCCTGGGACGCCGGCGCGCTCGAAGCCCTGGTGAGCGCCCTGCCGGTGACCTCCGTGCGCCCCTCGGCGCTGGCGCGGCGGCGGGACCTGATCGCGCCGCTGCTCGCCACCAGCGGTGAGCCGCAGGCGTGGGGCTTTCAGCTCGCCGTCAGCTTTCCGGACGACGTGCCGGCCGGCGCCTTCCTCGCCGCAGCCGCCGAGACCGCCGAGCGCCGCGAGCAGCTCCCGCACCTCCTGCAGGCGCTGGAGAAGGTGCGCGTTCCCGGCCTCGCCGAAGCGCTGCTCGATCTCTACCTCCGTCTCCCCGGAGCCACCCGGGAGGCTCTGGGGCCGGCGCTGGAAGCCCATCGCGACGAGGTGAAAACCGCGCTCGACGCCCGGCAGGACATCGACGAGGTCGACCGGGTGGTCCTCGCCGCCCTCCTGGGACTGCCGATCGACGAGGTCGTCCTGGCCATCCTGGAGCTCTCGCCGTCGTTCCGTCCCGGGGTGATCTCCCGGCTGATCCGGCTCGACGGCATGGCGCCGCTGCTCCCCTGGGACGACTGGCTGGAGGAGGCTCCCGAGCTCTACTCGGCCCCGGCGGCCGAGGCCGCCGTGCGCTGCGGCATGACCGAGCTGCTCCCCGCGCTGCGGGCCCGGGCGGCCGTGGTGCCGTCGGTGGCGCTGATCCGCGCCCTGGGCGTCCTCGGCGACCGCGAGGCCGTGCCGGTGCTGGCGGGCTGCCTGGACGGGCGGGAGGAGCTGCGCCCGGCGGTCCTCGAAAGCCTGGGGCGCATCGGCGGCCCCGACGCGCGCGCCGTCCTCCGCTCGGCCCTGGCCTCCCTGGGGGCGGGCGCCGAGGCGCGAGCCGTCTACAAAGCGCTCGCCGCCTGCGTGGGCCCCGGCGACGACGCGCTCTTCCGTTCCGCGGTCTCGCATCCGGACTGGCAGGTGCGCCTCGCCGCCGCCGAGGTCCTCGGCCGCTTCAGCCGTCCCGGCAACCTCATCGCCCTGACCCGCCTCGCCGCCGACAGCGTGCCCGCGGTGGCCCACCGGGCGCTGTCGGCGCTGGAGAATTGAGCCCGCTGACGTGCCCCTGCGCGAAAATGATCCGCTTTACGCGTCCCCAGGTGTATGATCCTTGCGGAGGTGGCTCCATGACGTATTCGGTTCAAGATGCCAGAGAGCACCTTGGTGAGATCCTGGAGAAGGTACGGTCTGGCGAGAGGGTGTTGATCTCGGAGGCGGGGAGCGAAGTCGCGGAGATCCGGTCCGTCGAGGGGCCTGTCTCCACTGAGGAGACCCTCCGCCGGCTCGAAGAGGAAGGAATCATCACCCCCCCTTCCGCCGATCAGCCTTCACTCGCGGAAGTTCTTCGTGAGCTCGAGGAGGATTGGCGCGTCGATCCACCGAAGCCTGGAGGCTTGAAGCGGTTCCTGGAATCCCGAGGATGAAGCGTGTCTATGTAGACAGCTCCTGCCTTGTCGCGATTGCTCTCGAAGAATCCGGTTCTCAGGCTCTCCTGGTCAGAGTCGCGCGCTTCGACCAGCGTTTCTCTTCCAATCTTCTTGAAGCGGAGTTGAGGT
>DASWQX010001270.1:0-3194 GCA_036403495.1 Thermoanaerobaculia bacterium | reverse complement strand
ATCTGACAAAGTAGAGTCAGGCCTTTTCCAGCGCCGTCAGGTTGATCTGGTAGTGGCTGGCGTGCCACACCACCCGGGCGTCGCGCAACAGGAGCGCCTGCGGGGATTCGTGGCGGACGCCGGTGAGCTCGGTGAGGGCGTTCGACACCGGCCGGGCGCGCTGGATCTCGATCACCGCGTAGACCGCCGCGGCCGGCTGGGAGGGGCGGGCGGCGAAGCGCCGGAACTCGCTCCACGCCGCGCCCGAGATCGAGCAGGTCAGGCTGTGCTTGAAGACCCAGACCGGCGCCTCCTTCGACCGTTCGATCAGCGCCTCCAGCGCCGGCAGGGTTTCGATCCTCTCGATGTCCGCCGTCATGTCCGTCATCGTGGTCGCGTCTCCAGGGGGTGAGAACATCACCCTTAGTCTACCAGCGGATACAGTGCGGAGAGCATTGCGTCTACACTGCTGCTGTCCCAAGGAGGAGACCCGCATGCCCGCGATGTCTGCGAAAAACGTCTATGCGTTCGGCGGTGGCTCGGCGGAAGGCGACGGAACCCAGAAGGTCCTGCTCGGAGGGAAGGGCGCCGGCCTCGCGGAGATGAGCCGGCTCGGCATCCCGGTCCCCCCGGGGTTCACGATCACGACCGGGGTCTGCACCTACTACCAGGATCACTACGGCGCCTATCCCGACGATCTGGCCCCCGAGGTCGCGGAGCACCTGGCGCGCCTGGAGGCGCTGACCAGCCAGCGCTTCGGCGATCCGGCGAACCCGCTGCTGGTCTCAGTCCGCTCGGGCGCGCCGTTCTCGATGCCGGGGATGCTGGACACCATCCTCAATCTCGGCCTTTCGGAAGCGGCCGTCGCCGCCTGGATCGAGCGCGGCGAGGATGCCCGTTTCGTGCTCGACGCCTATCGCCGCCTGCTCACCATGTATGGCGACATCGTCCTGGGGGTGCCGCACGAGGAGTTCGAGAAGATCCTCGCCGCCGCCCGCGAGAAGCAGGGGGCGGCCAACGATGCCGAGCTGACGGCGGAGTCGCTGCGCGGCGTGGCGGACGCCTATACGCGGCTGATCGCCGATCGCCACGGCCGACCCTTTCCGCAGGACCCGCAGGAGCAGCTCTGGGGCGCCATCGGCGCCGTGTTCGCGAGCTGGAACAACCCGCGGGCGCGCGAGTACCGCAAGATCGAGGGGATTTCGGCCAGCGTCGGCACGGCGGTCAACGTGCAGAGCATGGTCTTCGGCAACCGGGGGAACGACTGCGCGACCGGCGTCGCCTTCACCCGCAATCCTTCGACCGGCGAGCGGCGGGTCTACGGCGAATACCTGACCAACGCCCAGGGCGAGGATGTCGTGGCGGGCATCCGCACGCCGAAGCCGATCGTCTCGGAAGATGGGCAGGAGGGCCTCGGCGCGGATTTCCCCGAGGCCCACCGCCAGCTCGAGGCGGTCTGCGAGAAGCTCGAGCACCACTACCGCGACATGCAGGACGTCGAATTCACCATCCAGCACGGCGAGCTGTTCATGTTGCAGACCCGCTCGGGAAAGCGCACCGGCCCGGCCGCCGTGCGTATCGCGCTCGAAATGGTGGAGGAGGGGTTGATCGACCACCGCGAAGCGATTCAGCGGGTCCAGCCCTCCCAGCTCGCTCAGCTCCTGGCGCCCGATTTCGATGCCGACGCGAAACGGAAAGCGATCGCCGGAGGCTCGCTCCTCGCACACGGCCTCCCCGCCGGCCCGGGCGCCGCGGCCGGGAAGATCGCGCTGACGGCGGAGCGGGCCGCCGAGATGGCCGCCGCGGGCCCGGTGCTGCTGGTGCGGGCGGAAACTTCGCCCGAGGACATCGTCGGCATGCACGTCGCGGCCGGCATCCTGACCTCGCGAGGGGGGATGACCTCGCACGCCGCCGTGGTCGCCCGGGGCCTCGGCAAGCCGTGCGTCGTCGGCGCGGGAGACCTGGACGTGGAGCAGGAGGGGGGGGTGGTGCGGGTGGGGGGGCGCACCTTCCGCGAAGGCGACGATCTGTCGATCGACGGCACGACCGGCGAGGTGATCGCCGGCGCCCTGCCCACCCGTCCCTCCGAGGTGCTGCGCGTGCTGCTCGACGGCGCCGAGGCCTCGCCGACCTCCCGCGGTTTCCTCCAACTCCTGGAGTGGGCCGACGACGAGCGCCGCCTGAGCATCCGCGCCAACGCCGACACCCCTCGCGACGCGCGGGTGGCCGGCGCTCTCGGCGCCCAGGGGATCGGCCTCTGCCGCACCGAGCACATGTTCTTCGCCGAAGAGCGCCTCCCCTGGGTGCGCCAGATGATCCTGGCGGACGACACGGAGACCCGCGCCGCGGCGCTCGCCAAGCTCCTCCCCATGCAGCAGCAGGACTTCGAGGGGATCTTCGCCGCTCTTCCCGGGCTGCCGATCACCATCCGCCTCCTCGATCCGCCACTCCACGAGTTCCTGCCGCACGACGCCAAGGCCCTGCGCGGCCTGGCCAAGCAGATGGGGATCGACGCCGCGGCCGTCAAGGCGCGGGCGGAAGCCCTGGCCGAGGCCAACCCGATGCTCGGCCTGCGCGGCTGCCGGCTGGGAATCACCTTCCCCGAGATCTACGAGATGCAGGTCTCCGCGATCGTCCGCGCCGCCTGCGTCCGCTCCAAGGCCGGCGAGGCGGTGCGGCCGGAGATCATGGTCCCCCTGGTCGGCACCGAGGCCGAGATGGTGCGCCTGCGGGAGATGATCTCCACCCTCGTCGACCGCATTCTGAAGGAGGAAGGAGTGACGCTGGAAATCCTGATCGGCACCATGATCGAGGTGCCGCGGGCCGCCCTGATGGCCGGCAAGATCGCCCGCCACGCCGATTTCTTCTCGTTCGGCACCAACGACCTGACCCAGATGACCTACGGCTATTCGCGCGACGACGCCGGACGGTTCCTGCCCGAGTACGTGAAGCTCGGCATCCTCGACAACGATCCCTTTCAGTGCATCGACGAACGAGGGGTCGGTCAGCTCGTCCGCCTGGCCTGCGAACGGGGGAGGGAAACGCGGCCGGACCTCCACCTCGGCGTCTGCGGCGAGCACGGCGGCGATCCGCAGTCGATCGACTTCTTCGAGCGGGCCGGCCTCGACTACGTCTCCTGCTCCCCCTACCGCGTGCCGATCGCCCGGCTGGCGGCGGCGCGGGCGCGGTTGGACCACGCGGGCTCGCGAATTGCA
>DASWQX010001269.1:0-5871 GCA_036403495.1 Thermoanaerobaculia bacterium | reverse complement strand
CGACGCCCTTTCCTCCGTGCTCCGGCCGGCAAGGCTGCTGCCAACCACCCTGGTGCTGGCCTGCGGGCTGCTGCTCGCGCCCACCGCGCCCGCCGCCGGCAATCCCGTCAATTCCGCCGCGCCCGCCGCGCTCCCCCCGGTCATCATCGTTCCCGGTACCCCGGGCACGGAGCTGGTGGACCGCCGGACCGGCGAGCTGGTCTGGCCGAACCCACGGCAGATGGCCAGCCGGGACGGCAACGACCGCCTCGCCCTGCCGCTCGACGATCCGGAGAGCTCGGAGATCGTCCCCGGCAAGCTGCTGCGGGCGGTCCGCGTGCTGGGGATCGACTTCCCCATCCATGCCTATGACGGCCTGGAGGCGCGGCTGCGGGCGATGGGCTACCACGAGGGCGACTGGCGCTCCTCCACCACCGGCAAGGGGGAGTACTTCTATTTCGTCTACGACTGGCGGCAGAGCGTCGAGAGCACCGGCCGCCGGTTCTCCCGCGAGCTCGCCGAGCTCTATCGCCGGCTGCCGCCGGACACCCCACCCGCAGTGGTGCTCGGCCACTCCCTCGGCGGACTCGTCGCGCGCTACGCCCTGATGTACGGCGACACCACGCTCGGCACGAGCGGCCCGCTGCCGCCGGTGACCTGGGCCGGGGGTCCGTACATCGGCACGCTGTTCCTCGTGGCGACTCCCAACCAGGGGACCTTCACGGCGCTCAAGTGCCTCGAGAAGGGGACTTTCTACTATTTGCACTACGGCGCCTTCTCGCCGGGGACGCTGTTCACCTTCCCTTCGGTCTTCGACGTGCTCCCGGCGCGAGTGGAGCCGCTGATCGACCGCCAGGGCAGGGCCCTCCCCTTCCATCTCGACGACGCCGCCGACTGGGAGCGCCTCGGCTGGTCGGTCCTGAATCCCCGCCGGGGATCGGGCCTCCCCAAGGCGCAACTGCACGCCCACCTCGAGACGGAGCTCGCGCGCCACGCCCGCCTGCAGGCCGCGCTGGCGCAGATCGCCGCTTCGCCGAACCCCGCCGCCCTCTACGTGGTGGGAAGCCTCTCGCAGACCGTCCAGCGCACCGCCCTGGTGACCGAGCAGAACGGCAGGATCCGGGTGCAGTTCCAGCCGCCGGCGGGAGCGGGCCACACCCTGTCCCCCCTCCTCTTCGAGCCGGGAGACACCATGGTCCCCGACCGCTCGCTCACCGCCCAGGGCTCTTCCCACGATCCGGCGAGCAGCCTCTGCTTCCGCTCCGTGCGCCACTCGACACGCTCGCACCAGGGGCTGCTCTCCAGCCCCGAGATCCTGGCCGCCCTCGACGAGCTCCTCGTGGCCCCCCGGCCGGCGGCCGGCGTGCGGACGGCATCCGGGAAAGCCGCTCCGGACGTGCTCTGCGCCCCCGCGGCGGCGCTTCCGGTCGCGACCGCGGCGCGGCAGGGAGCGTCGTCCGGACAGCCGCAGCGCTGAGGCGCCGCTCCGTCGAAGCGCCGCAATCGAATATCCAGATTAATCTATTGCAACGGCGGGGCCGCCTTCCGATCTAGGCAAAACCTAAACCTTTCTGTAGAGTATTCACTGAAAGGTCCACAACGGATGGCGCTCTCCGCGACGGCTCGACGGCTGGAGGAGGCATCGAGGCTCCATTGGGGAGCCCGCCTGGGATGGGCCTCGGCGGCTCGGCCGCGCACCGCGCTCGCCGCCATGCTGACTCTGGTGGCGGCGATGGTGCCGGGGCTCTTCCGCCTTACGCTCCGCACCGACGGCTACGCCCTGGTGCCGCCGGACGATCCAGCCGTCGTCACCGACCGCGCCGCCCGCCGTCTCTTCGGGCTGCGCGATCCCCTCCTGGTGGTTCTCGAGACCCGCCATCCCGCCGGTATCTTCAACGCCGCTACGCTCGACCGCCTCCAGCGCCTGACCCGCGACCTCGCGGCGCTCCCCGGGATCGGACCGGACTTCGTCCAGAGCCTCGCGACCGAGCCCGCCACCCGTTTCGACTCCGAAGCCACCCGCTTCCGCCGCATGCTCGATCCTCCCCCCCGCTCCGCGGAGCGCCTCGCGGAGGTCCGCGGCGACGTCGAGGCGATCGATCTTCTCCACGGCACCCTCGTCTCCTACGATCGCCGGGCGGCCGCCATCCTCGTCGGCGTCCCCAGGCCGGGCGAGCCCGGAGCTTCCGCTGGCCTCGACCGCGCCGCCCTCTACCACCAGGTCGCAGCCCTCGCCCACCGGTACGAAACCCCGCCGGATCGCCTCTCGGTGGTGGGCGCGCCCGCCGCCGAAGCGCTCCTCGGCGAGCACGTCCTCGCCGACCTCGCCCTCCTGATGCCGCTCGCCCTGCTGGTGATCGCCGCCATCCTCTGGACGACCTGCGGCCGCGGCTGGGGGGTCCTCCTCGGGCTCGCCAAGGTCGGCGCCGCGCAGGTCTTCACCTTCGGCCTGATCGGCTGGTGCGGCCAGCCGGTCTACCTGACCACGGCGGTGATCCCCGTCCTGCTGACCACCGTCGGCCTCTCCGACGAGATCCACCTGCTCTGGCGCTTCCGCCACCGCCCCGCCGGCCAGCCGCCGATCGAGGCGCTCCGCCAGAGCCTCGCGGAGCTCGGCCGGCCGATCGTCCTGACGTCGCTGACCACCGCCATCGGCTTCCTCTCCTTCCTCACCTCGCCGATCCGGCCGGTGTGGAGCTTCGGACTCTTCACAGGGATCGGCGTGCTCTTCTGCCTGCTCTGGGCGGTGGTGGCCACGCCCGCCCTCGTCGCCCTCCGGCCGGACGCCATCGCCGCCGCCGGCATCCAAGGGAACCGGGACGACCGGTCGCGTCTCCCCCGGCTGGCGGTCGCCCTCGGGGCGCGTCCTCGGTTCGCCCTGCCGCTCCTGGCGCTCGCCACCGCCGCGCTCGCCCTGGGCATCTTCCGCCTGGAGGTGCAGGACGGCTGGATCACCAACTTCGCACCGCACAGCCCTCTGCGCCAAGCCACGGAAAGGGTCGACCGGCGGTTCGCCGGCACCCACGCCCTGCTCGCCGTCGTCACCTTCGATCCCCCCGCCGCCGAGATCCCGGCCATCCCGGCGGCCCGCGGCCCTCTGCTCGCGGGCTCGGCGGTGGCGGCGGTCGGCCATTTCGAGCAGGCCCTGCGCGCCCGCCCCGAGGTCGGCGGCGTCTTCGGCCTCGCCGGACAGCTCTCCACCACCGCCTTCCTCTGGGGCGGGCGCGACGAGGATTTCCGCCAGATCATCGACGACCCCTCCTGGATCTACCTCTACGTCCGCCGCATCGCCACCGTTCGCGGCGAAGCCCGCCGGCGCGAGCTGATCGACGACGGCTTTCGCAGCACCGCCGTGACCCTCCTGCTCAAAGGGGCCAACTATCGCCAGACCGCCCGGCTGACGGCGGCGATCCACGACCTCGAGCGCACGGTGCTGGCCCCCGTCCACGGCCGCGTCGAGCTCGCCGGCGACGTCGCAGTCTCGCAGGCGATGATCCCGGCGATCGTCCGCAGTCAGCTCGGCTCGCTCCTCCTCGCCGTCGCCGGCAACCTGCTGATCGTCTCGCTCCTCTTCCGCTCCCTGCGCGCCGGGCTGGCCTGCATCGCCCCCAGCGCCGTCGCCGTGGTCTGGACCTTCGGCGTCATGGGCTGGCTGGGCATCCCCCTCGGCGTGGCGACCTCCATGTTCTGCGCCGTGACCCTCGGCATCGGCGTCGACTACGGAATCCACTTCTTCGAACGGTTCCAGGAATCCGCGAACGGCGGCTCTCTCCGGCCCGGCCTCGCCGCCGCCGCCGTGGCCGGCCCCTCCATCCTGATCGACGCAGCGGCGATCTCGCTCGGTTTCGGCCTGCTGGCCCTCTCCCAGGTCCCCACCGATCGCCGCCTCGGGCTGCTCGTCGCCCTCGCCCTGTCGAGCGCCTGCCTGCTCACGCTCACCACCTCGGGACCGCTGCTCGCCGCGCTTCACCGCCGGTGGTCTCGGGACGCGCCGCGCGTCGCGAGGGCCACGGCCGAGGAGATCCCGTGAGAGACCCGATTCCGTCCGCCAGGTCGGCACGAGGGCCGCCGGCCGAAGAGATCCAGGCGCCTCCGCAGCTCGATTCGAAATCATTCGAAACCAGAGGAGGATCGAAATATGACCAGATATCCCGTGCGCATAATGGTGTTGTCGCTCACGCTGGCGACCCTGGCAGCCATCCCGGCCGCGGCCCAGATCATTCCAAAGGGCGTCGACTATTGGGTGACGCCGGATAACGGCAAGACCACGTTCAAGTTCAAAGAGGGAGACGTCGAATCCTTGTGCCATGTCAAGCCGGTCGTCAAATGGGACCACCAAGTGACCCTGCACGGCGTCCACACCAAGGGAGCGGACTGGGATTCCGCGGTCGCCCGGCTCACCGAGGCCAGGTTCGACCCCGCCGGGAACGCGTCGACCCGCGTGCAATTCAAATCCCTGGCACTCGCCAGCACCAAGGCGAGCGACACTCCTTGCGGCAAGCTGAACTGGACTGCGCGGCTCGCCAAGGGAACACAGCCGATCACGGCAATGAAGATCACCAAGACGGCGAATCAAGGAGGAAAATTCTTCGCCGACCTTGCATTGAGGGTCGAGATGCGGGCGACCAAGGCCGACACCGGAGCCTATCTCGGCAGCCTGTTCTATGATGTCAAGCTGCCGGACCCGGCCGGCACAGCGTGGGCTTTCAGCTCGACGCACGCCTTCCAGCCCGGCATTGACCCCGTCACCAAGGACTGCGTCGACGTGCTACGCAAGAAGCTCGGCGACTTTTCCCCGGATTCGCAGCACTTCTATTACATCTCCAACTTGATCGCCCACAAAGACTGCAGAAACAAAGGGTAACTTCCATGCCCCTGCGGGGCCGGCGGCGACCGGCCCGCGCGGCACCGTTCAGATCATCCCTTGTGCGGCGCGAACACCGCCCGGAAGGCCTTCAGTGCCGCGGGGTGATAGATCGTCGAATGCTTCTCCTCCGGCATCCGTTCCAAATGCCAGTGGAGGCGCGGCGGGGCGCTCTTGGTCAGAACCTCTGAAAACTGATTCGCGTCCTCCACGATCTGTTTCTCGTCGCTGCTCGCCATGTAGAGCGTCTTCTCCAGGTTCGGCCTTGAGCGCAGCTTCTCCGCCGCTATCTTGACCAGCTCCTTGTTGTTCCACCAGAGGCTCGGATCGAGGGCGATGTAGGTGTCGAACAGGTCGGGCTCGAGCAGGAATGTCTCGACGATGAACAGGCCGGCCAGCGACTCCCCGACGATCGCGGTTTCCTGGGTGGTGCGGTAGCGGCTCTTCACCTGCGGCATCAGCTCATCGCGGATGAACCGGCGGAAGGCTTCCGATCCGCCCACGTGCGGCGCGATCTTCTTGTCTTCCTCGTTCCGGGTGGGGCCGGTCATGTCGCGCCGGCGCTGCGTGTTCTCGATCCCCACCAGCAGGAAGGGACGCATGGTGCCGTTGCCCACCGAGACCTGGACCAGCCCCGCCACGTGCAGGAAGTCCTCGGCCATCCCTCCGTCCGGCATGTAGAGCACAGGGACCCGCAGGTCGTGCGATTCGGCGTAGCCGGGCGGCATGTAGACGTTGATGCGCCGGGTTTCGCCCAGGATCTTGGAGTCGAGGGTGAAGGTGTCGCCGAAGACCAGGGGCGATGCTTTCGTTCCCGTCTCCGCCCGAATGCCGGAGGGGAAGGAGAGCAGCGCGTAAAGGAGGAACCCCAGGATTCCACAAGACTTGAGCATGATGTAGTTTCCTCGTAGGCAAGCCGTGCGGCCGTTCGTCGTAACCTTCCGCGGCTCGTCGTAAGCTTCTGCGGGCCGTCGTAATGATCTGCGGCCCGTCGTAAGCTTCTGCGGCTCGTCGTAACCATCTGCGGC